>CAYPGL010000123.1:0-5878 GCA_964410035.1 uncultured Qipengyuania sp.
GAGTTGCCACAATTCGCGGGTGACCCCGTGCATATATATGGCCAGACTGACCCCGCCGTAACAGACGAGCGCAATCCTGAGTTCCTTCTGCCGCATTGCTATACCTTCTGCACAGCATGGCCGCGCAAGGCAATTGCGTTCTGGAAATGTTCTGTTAGTGAATCGCCGATGGCCAAACCCAAGAAACGCTATGTCTGTCAGGCCTGCGGGTCGGTATCACACCGCTGGCAGGGCCAATGCGCCGATTGCGCGGAATGGAATACACTGATTGAAGACGCACCGGCCACGGTTTTCTCCTTGAAGCACGATTTGTCGAGTGGTGGCAGGGCGGTCGAGTTCGTCGATCTCGACAAGCCCGGCGAACTGCCCGTTCGCCAGAAAACGGGTCTCGCGGAATTCGACCGCGCGCTGGGCGGTGGATTGGTACCGGGGAGCGCAATTCTTATGGGCGGCGATCCGGGAATCGGGAAGTCGACGCTTCTTTTGCAGGCGGCTGCCAAGGTCGCCCGCGAAGGGCATGGCGTTGTCTATGTCAGCGGTGAGGAAGCTGCCGGTCAGGTGCGCATGCGTGCGGCGCGACTTGGTTTGTCGGACGCACCGGTCAAACTCGCCGCGGCAACGGGTGTGCGCGATATTCTAACTACGCTTGGCCGGATGGATGCACCCAAACTGCTGGTCATCGATTCGATCCAGACCATGCATTCCGACACAATCGAGGGCGCTCCCGGCACCGTAAGCCAGGTCCGCGGGTGCGCATTCGAATTGATACGCTATGCCAAGGAAACTGGCGTCGCTCTCGTACTTGTTGGCCACGTCACCAAGGACGGAAGCATTGCCGGCCCGCGCGTGCTCGAACACATGGTCGACGTGGTGATGAGCTTCGAAGGGGAGCGAAGCCACCAGTACCGTATTCTCAGAGCGCTCAAGAACCGTTTCGGCGCGGTCGATGAGATCGGTGTCTTCGCCATGGAGGGTGACGGGCTGGAGGAGGTCGATAATCCTTCCCTCCTGTTTCTTTCGGGTCGTGATCATCCGATGGCGGGCAGCGCGGTGTTTCCGGCAATGGAGGGCACTCGCCCGGTGCTGGTCGAGATACAGGCGCTGATCGTGCGGCTGCAATCAGGTGCCACCCCCCGCCGCGCGGTCGTGGGCTGGGACAGCGGCAGGCTAGCGATGTTGCTCGCCGTGCTGGAATCGCGCTGTGGATTATCCTTCAGTTCGGCCGAGGTTTATCTCAACGTCGCTGGCGGATACCGTCTGTCCGATCCGGCGGCAGACCTTGCAGTGGCAGCCGCGTTGGTGAGCGCGCTGGCAGACAAGGCCCTGCCTCAGCGCAGCGCGTGGCTGGGAGAGGTCAGTCTTGCCGGAGAGATCCGACCGGTGGCCCATGGCGGCGTGCGATTGCGCGAGGCGGCAAAGCTCGGTTTCGACCGCGGTTTCGGTCCGCCCGATGCCAAGAACGGCTCGGCGGAACTGGAATATGTGGGCGTGGGACAACTGTCAAACCTCGTTGACCGCGTGATGAGCAGTTAATACACCCAAAAGCCCTTGGGGTTATAAGGGTTTTATGACGGGTTTCGATCTCATAGTCCTACTCATCGTGGGTGTGGCAGCAGTCGGCGGTTTCTTGCGGGGATTCTTGCAGGAAGTCTTGTCGCTCGGCGCGTGGATTCTGGCAGCGTTCGCCATCCGCTATCTCCATACGCCGCTCACTCTGACAATGCAGGATTTTCTCGGCTCGAGCGTAACCACTTCGGTGCTCGCTTTCACCTTCCTCCTGCTCATTCCCTACGCGGCGATGAAGGTGATCGCGAACAATGTCGGCAAAGCGTCCCGAAATTCCGTCCTTGGCCCCATAGATCGCGTCCTGGGCTTCGGATTCGGGTCTCTCAAGGGAATGTTGATCGTCGTGATCGCGTTCTCAGTGCTGGTGCTGGGCTACGATACGGTCTGGGACTATCGCGGACGGCCGGTCTGGATCACCACCGCCCGTAGTTACGAGCTGGTCGACGCCGGTTCGCGCTCGCTGGTCGAGGTGCTGGCGCAGCGTCGTGCGAAATTGCTCGGTGAAGAACCTGCGGCAACGGAGCCCGCGGAAGCAGGGGCAGGGTGACCGGCAGGACTGGCGCCGCGCTTTATTCCCCGCAGTTGCTCGCCCTTGCGGTGGAATTGGCAGACTATCCGTTCGATCCCTCATCCGCATGCTTGGGAGAGGCCAATTCGCGCACGTGCGGGAGCAGTCTCTGCATCTCCTCCGAAACCGATTTGACCGATGTAGGCTTGAAAATTTCGGCTTGCGCAGTTGGTCAGGCCAGCGCAGCGATTTTCGTGCGTCATTGCGCTGGCAGAAGTGAAGAGGATTTGGCGGTTTCCCTCGCGCAGATCGAAAGTTGGCTCGCAGGGAATTCGCCATTGCCGGATTGGCCCGATATTCAGCAGATCGAACCGGCACGCGCTTACCCCGGCCGCCATGGCGCCATCGTCCTACCGTGGAAGGCCGCACTGGACGCGCTTTCCAATGGTGTTGGCCCGCGCTAAATCCGCTTAGGCGTTCAAGAGAGGGGACTTGAAAAATGGCGGCTGCGGAGGGTTTGCAGAGGGAACCGACCGAGAAGGAAATCCGACTGGTCATTGCCGCAAGCAGTGCGGGCACGATCTTCGAATGGTATGATTTCTTCATTTACGGCACGCTCGCCGGGCTGATCGGCGCAGCCTTCTTTCCAAGCGGGAACGAGACGCTGCAGATCCTGCTCGTATGGGCCGGTTTCGCCGTGGGTTTCGGCTTCCGTCCGCTTGGTGCGATCCTTTTCGGTTTCCTCGGCGACAGGCTTGGCCGGAAATACACTTTTCTCGTCACCGTCACACTCATGGGCATCGCGACTGCGGGGGTGGGCATGATTCCTAGCGCGGCGAGCATAGGGCTTGCTGCGCCGATCATCGTCATCTGCCTGCGCATCCTCCAAGGTCTCGCGCTTGGGGGCGAATACGGCGGGGCGGCGATCTATGTTGCCGAGCACGCGCCCCCGGAGAAGCGCGGATTTTATACCAGCTTTATCCAGGCTAGCGTGGTGGGAGGCTTCGTTCTCTCCATCCTCGTCGTGCTGGCATGTCGCGCTGTTATCCCGGCAGAAGAATTCGCAGAGTGGGGCTGGCGAGTGCCGTTCCTACTTTCGATCGCGCTACTCGGCATTTCGCTCTGGATGCGGTTGAAGCTTTCCGAAAGCCCAGTCTTCCAGGCGATGAAAGAGGCCGGCGAAACGAGTGCAAATCCGTTTAAGGAAAGCCTGACCTATCCGGGCAATCCGAAGCGCATTTTCGTTGCGCTGTTCGGCATCACGGGCGTGTTAACGACGATCTGGTATACCGCCTTCTTCTCCTCGCTCAGCTTCCTGCGGCGCGATATGCGGGTGGACGAGAGCACGGTCGAATGGATCCTGCTGATCGCCGGTTTCATCTCGATGAGTTTCTATCTGATCGTGGGCAAATGGTCCGATAGAGTGGGGCGCAAGAAGCCGATCATTATCGGCGCCATCGCCACGCTGGCGCTACTGTTCCCGATCTTCTGGACGATGGGCAGTCTGGCCAATCCCGGGTTGGCCCGGGCGGCCAGTGAGAACCCCGTCGTCGTCACGGGCCAGCAATGTACCACCGACCCCTTCGCCGAACTGTTCGACGAGGAGCAGACCGATTGCGGAAAGGTGCTCGAGACGCTCACCGCCAGCGGTGTCGCATACAACGTCGAGCCAGGAGCTGATCTCGCGCTTACCGTTGGCGGGGAGCAGGTGGCAATCGAAGCGGGCTGGCTGGAGGATGCAGCCGCCCGCCGCGATGGGATCCAGGTGGCTCTTGGCGAGAGCGGATTCGACTTTGCGAAACAGACTCCGCCCATGGCAAATATTGTCGGCATCGGGGCGCTGATACTGGTGATGGGAATGCTTTCGGCCCTGACTTATGGCTCAGTCGCTGCGCTGCTTACCGAAATGTTTCCGGCCAAGATCCGCTACAGCTCGATGTCGATCCCCTACCACATCGGGGCGGGCTATCTTGGCGGGTTCCTGCCGCTCATTGCCGGTATCATCGTCGCGCGAACCGGAGATGTCTACGCGGGACTGTGGTACACGATGGCGGTGGTGGGCTTCGGCTTGCTCGTCGCCTGGTGGGGACTTTCGGGTGGGCCGCCACGCGATTTCGAGGATTCGCACCAAGCGCCGCCCGCTGGTCCAGCTATTCCGTGACAGCCGCTTGATTTCTCAACCGTCCCCCACTCTGCGGCTCGATATCGACCGTGGGGCTCTCGCGCACAACTGGCGGGCGCTCGACCGGATGTCCGGTCGGGCGAGGGCGGGGGCTGCCGTAAAGGCGAACTGCTACGGCCTCGGCATCGATGAGTGCCTGCCGACCTTGCGCGAGGCAGGCTGCCGCGACTTTTTCGTCGCGCATTGGAGCGAGGCCGAACCGGTTCTCAAACATGCGCCGGCAGATGAACTTGCAGTCCTGCACGGCCCGTTTGATGCCAGCGACGCCTCCTATGCCCGGCAAACAGGCGTTCGGCCGGTGATCGATTCCGTTCGGCAGGCAAAGCTCTGGCTGGATAGCGGAGGCGGGCCATGCCATCTCATGGTCGACAGTGGCATAAACCGTCTCGGGATCTCTCCCAGCGGAATAACGGATCTCTCGGTCCAGCAACTCGATGTGCAAGTCCTCTTGAGCCATCTTGCCTGCGCCGACGAGGACAGCGCAATGAATGCGCGCCAGCTCGAAGTTTTTCGCGATGCCATTCAGCGCATCCGGCACAGGGAGGCGAGCTTCGCCAACAGCGCCGGTATCGCACTCGGCTCCGAATATCATTTTGACCTCACCCGGCCGGGTCTGTCGTTATACGGCGGCGTTCCACGGACCGAGCTCGACGGCGAAATTCGGCAAGTGGCTCGTCCAAATGCCGCGATCATCCAGATGCGGCAGCTTTCGAAGGGTGAGACCGTGGGATACAATGCCACCTTCACCGCGCCGCAGAACATGCGGATTGGCGTGATCTCCCTCGGCTATGCGGACGGCATATTGCGAAGCTGGGGCGGGGCAGCACTTCGCCATGGCGAAAAAATGCTCCCCATCCTCGGCAAGGTCTCGATGGACATGATCGTGCTGGACCTGAGCAATGCTCTCGAACTGGGAGAGGGCGATTGGGTGGAACTACCGTATCACCTCCCCGATGCTGCGCGGCAAACCTCTGTTTCTCAATACGAACTGCTCACTGTGCTCGGCAACCGATTCCAGCGTTGAGACACGTGTTGCGCTGCACATTGTGCAAGTGCTAAGCGTGGCTGCATCGCACAATGGGGAGAGCGCGCATCATGGCTAAACGGACCGCCGAGGGCGAACCGATCATCATCAAGAAATATGCCAACCGGCGGCTCTACAACACCGATACATCAAGCTATATAACCCTCGATGACCTCGCCAGAATGGTCCGCGAGAACGTCGATTTCCAAGTGCTGGACGCGAAGACGGGCGAGGATATCACCCATACGATCCTGACCCAGATCATCGTCGAGGAAGAAAGCAGCGGCGCGCAGCAATTGTTGCCGGTCAGCTTCCTACGCGACCTGATCTCGATGTACGGTAATTCGATGCAGTCGATGATGCCGAGCTATCTTGAAGCGAGCATGGCGAACTTCCGCAAGAACCGCGAACAGCTGCAAACGGCGTTCGCCAAGGGTATCGAGGCAAATCCGCTGGCCAAGATGGCCGAGGCGAATTTCAAGATGATGCAGAACGCGGCGGAGGCTTTCATTCCGCCCACCCGCAAGCCCTCAGATGCGCCCAGGAAGGGCGAGAAGGACGAACTCGCCCAGATGCGCGAGCAAATGGCGGCGATGCA
>CAYPGL010000124.1:0-3123 GCA_964410035.1 uncultured Qipengyuania sp.
TCAAACCGCGCGAACGGGCGAAACGGCTCGGCTATCTCCCGCAGGCGCATGAAATCGCCTGGGACGTTTCGGTTCGCAGCCTCGTCGCGCTGGGCCGGATGCCGCATGGAGACACGCTTGCCGGTCCTGTCGATGCGGCGCTGGACGCCGTCGATGTCGCTCAATTCGCCGAGCGCCGCGCCCAGACGCTGTCGGGCGGCGAGACGGCACGGGTTCTCCTAGCACGCGTTCTGGCCGGACAGCCGGAATGGATTCTCGCCGACGAGCCGCTTGCCGCGCTCGACATCGCACACCAGCTCGCGCTGATCCGGCATTTGCGCGCCACTGCTGCTCGAAGTGTGGGCGTGGTCGTGGTTCTCCACGATCTGGCCCATGCGATGAACCATGCGGACCGCGTGATCGTCCTCGAGCGGGGTACGATTGCTACGGATGGTACATGCGAAAACGCGCTCGACCAACGAGTGGTCGAGCGCGTCTGGGGCGTTCCCGCACGCTGGATCGGTGATCCGGGCGCGCGGGCGCTGGTTACCGGCTGACTAGTCGCCGGACCCGCCGCCGACGGTCTTGGGCGGCAGGGCGCCGTCACTGGCACCGGGCGTGACATTCTCGTCCTCGCCGCTGCTTGCGACCAGACCCAGCGCTTCAAGCATGTAGCGCACGTTCGGATCGCGGCCTGCGAAATTGCGATACATTTCCCCGTAATCCATCGTTCCGCCGCGGCTGAGTACAGTCTCGCGATAATGATCGCCATTCTCGCGCGTCAGGCCGCCGTTCTCGCGGAACCAGTTGCGGCTGTCGTGGTCGAGCATCTGCGTCCACAGATAGCTGTAATAGCCCGCGCTGTAGCCGGCCGGCGAGGAGAAGATGTGGTTGAAGTAGCTGGTCCGGTAACGCGGCGGAACCAGAGCTACTTCGAGACCGAGCTCGGACAGTGCTTGTGCCTGATAGGCAGAGACTTCCTCCGGCATATCGATCGCGGCTGCCTGATCGGCAGTCAGCGCATGCCATTTCATGTCAAGAAGGGCGGCTTCGACGACTTCGCCGAAATCATAACCCTGATTGAACTTGCTCGCCGCTTCGATTTTCTCAACCAACTCGGTGGGGATCGTCTCGCCGGTTTCATGGTGCTTGGCATAGTTCGCCAGCACTTCCGGATGCGTCATCCACATTTCATGGACCTGACTCGGATATTCCACGAAGTCGCGCGCAGTGGCGGTACCCGACAAGCTCGGATATTTCTGGTTCGCGAAGAAACCATGCAATGCGTGGCCGAACTCGTGGAAGGTCGTGTTGACCCAGTCGAAGCTTACCAGCTGCGGTTCGCCTGCTGGCGCCTTGGGAATGTTGAGAACATTGTAGATTACCGGCTTGTTGTTCCAGAGAAAACTTTGGTCGACGAAGTTGCTCATCCATGCCCCGCCGCGCTTCGAAGGGCGCTGGAACGGGTCGAAATAGAACAGCCCCAGTTCGCTGCCGTCACGATCGAACACGGTGTAGGTCCACACATCGGGATGATAGACGGGAATGTCCGTGCGGCGCTCGAAGCTCAGGCCATAAAGCTTGTTGGCCATGTAGAATACGCCGTCTTCCAGTACCTTCTCTAGCTGGAAATACTGCATCACCTCATCGTCGTCGACTTCGTAACGCTCGGCCTTGACCATGTTGGCATAGCGATACCAATCCCACGGCTGGACGTCGAAGTTCTCGCCTTCTTCGCGGATCTTCTCGTTCAGCACAGCAGCTTCGCGGCGCTGGGTTGCGGCGAGGGCAGGGACCATCTGGCCCATGAAGTCGAGCGCGGCCTGCGGGGAATCCACCATGCGGTCGTACATGGTGTAGCTCGCCCAGTCGGGTTCACCGAACAAAGCGGCCTTTTCTGCGCGAAGGGCGGCAATCTTTGCCACCAGTGGGCGGGTATCGATGGCCGTAGTGCCATCGGCGCGGTGGTAGCTTGCCTTGAACAGCTTTTCACGCGCAGCGCGGTTTTCCATGCTCGGCAGGAGCGGCTGCTGCGTTGTGTTCTGCAGCGCGATGGCGAACTTGCCCGGCTGGCCCTTTTCTGCGGCGAGATCCGCAGCCGACTGGATGTCGGAATCGGACAGGCCGTCAAGTTCGGCGCGGGTGTCGAAGAACACCGTCTGCTCGCTCATCGCGTTGCGGGCGAGCTGGCTGAATTCGGTCGTGACCGTCGACAGTTCAGTATTGATCGCCTTCACTCGTTCGCGCTGGGCATCGGTAAGCATCGCCCCTGCATGGACCATACCTTCATACGTATCTTCGAGCAGGGCGGCATCTTCGGGCGTCATCGCCATTGCCGCACGGTTGTCATAGACCGCCTTTACCCGCGCGAAGAGTTCAGGATTGAGCGCTATGCTGTCCGAATGGGCGGAAAGCCTGGGGCTGATCTCGGTGTTGATTTCGTCGAGCCGGTCGGTCGTATTCGAACCGGTCAGGGCGAAGAAGACGGTCCCCACGCGGCCAAGCATCTGCCCGGACTTTTCCAGCGCGACGATGGTATTGTCGAAAGTCGGAGCTGCCGGATTGTCGATGATGGCCTGCACTTCGGCCCGCTGGATTGCCATGCCCTGCTCGAACGCAGGAATGTAATCGTCTTCCGAAATCTTGGTGAAATCGGGCGCGTGGAAGGGAAGCGAGCTTTCGGAAGCGAAATATCCCGTACCTTCGGGAATAGATGCGGAATCGCTGACATCGGCATCGGCCATCGGCTCAATTTCTCCCCCGGGGGCGGTGGTGCAGGCTGAAAGAAGTGCGGCTACGGCTGTCGTGGCCAAGATATGGGCCTTCATGGTCTCTCCAGTAATATTAACGAACGCTTCAATGCTAACGCACGGCGGCGTGCGTTGGTTGCATTTGCGACCATTGCAACAGAATGAATGGCGTGGTGCAAGCAAGCGTTGACGGTCGAACGAACTATTTTCGTCTACGAATGACGGGCGTGGATCAATCGAGAGGGTCTCCGGCGCCGCGTTCAGCCTGGTCGCGGGCTGTTGCCGCGGCTTCGTCCAGCGCCTGGCGATTGACGGTCATCACGCGGGGGTGTCCGGTATCGTCGACCACGAGCCACAGGGAGCCCAGTTCGAAAAAGGCACCATGATCCTTCTC
>CAYPGL010000124.1:3133-5807 GCA_964410035.1 uncultured Qipengyuania sp.
GAGGCGCTGCAGCATGTCGAGCAAAGCTTCGTCAAACACCTCGTCGAACAGGGAATCGATCTGGTCCTCGCTCAGTTCGCGGCGCTCGCCATCCTTGTCGATGTAGAGGAGCGGAATGCCGACCTGTTTGAGGATCTGCGCCCTATCGCCGCTGCGTGCAGCTTCACGCAGTGCGGAAATAGCGGCCTCGAACTGGCTCGGGCTCGCGCCCGTCGCGCAGGATATTGCGCCGCCTTTCACGGCATCGTTGGCACGGTCGAATTCGATATTCGGGTCGTCCTGCTCAGACCACACCATCAGAAGACAATTATCGCCCGGATCGGGGGTGGCCTGCGCTTCGACAGTTTCGAGCAGTTCCTGCTGGGCGGCATCCCCTGACTTCGTCTCGCTCGAAACGGGCGAACAGGCGCAGGCGAGGGCGCCTATCAGGAGCGGTGGAAAAGGTTTCAAGCGGTTCGCGATCATTGTTCGTCGGCGGGGTAGGTGAGGATTGGTTCGTAAAGTGAGCCCTGCTCCCGTAAGTAGCTTTGATAAAGGATATAGCTATCGACGGTCCATGAGCCAAGGTCGTGCCCGGCATGGCGAGCAATGAAGGCGGCCGGGCTTTCGCTCGAGGTATTGAGCCTCGCCACTGTAATATGCGGCGTGAACTTGCGGGTCTCCGCAGGAAGGCCGCATCTAACGCAAATTTGCTCGAGTTTCCGCTGCAGTCGGATCAGAGGCTCGCTAGGCGCTATTCCTGTCCACACGGAAGTGGGCCGGCCCTTTCTCTCGAAGTGACCGCACCCCGCAACCTGGAGCTCGAACGGATCGAACCGGATCGATGCCGCGGCCTCGGCCAGATCGTCTGCGAGATGCGCTCCGACCTCGCCGATATAGCGCAGCGTCAGGTGCAATTGGTCTTCGTCCTGCCAGCGGGCGTTATTGATGCCGGTCCCGATATCGATAATTGCATCGCGGATTAGGGCTGGCGGCCGGATCGCAAAGAAGAGGCGGTAACTCATTTATGCTACTCGGTCCCCAGAACAGGCACTGGAAAGTCGGCGTTGGCATGGATTGACAAAGTCAGGACAGGTTTGAAGAACCGGTCTCGCGCGGATCATCGTACGACGCATCCATAAACATCTGGGCGCGGCGCTCGGAGCGGAATTCCAGTCCGCGTGCGACCCTGCCGCCAGCATGGGTATAGTCGAGCTCATCGGAAATGGCGTCATAATCACGCGATTGGATCGCCGCATTCAACCGCGGGCTTTCGCTCTGCGAGACGTTCCCGAGGCCGACATTGTAAACAAGGTCGAGCAGGGCATCGAATTCATGCTGGTGCAGCGGTAGGTCACCGACCAGAATTCGCACGCCGCGCTCGGCAACAGCTAAATCCTTCTCAAGAAAATCGAGCGCCTGTCTGTCACTGATACGGTCTCCAACCCGCAGATTGTCGGCGGGCCTGATAAGGTGGCCGATTCCTACGGTTGGATAGCCCGCAACGTCGCGATATACGGTGTAGCGAACGCCCTCTTCCTCGATAAGCGCCTGCTTAAATTCGTCGCTTGCTTTGAGAAGGGATGCGGGCTTGCGCTCACCCTCGGATGTCGAGAGTGAGAGTTGGATGGGATCGTTCTTACGCGAGTTCGTCTTTTGAGTCGGTGGGCCGGTGAAGGCAGCCAGGCTCATCGCTCCAACACCCATCAAAAGCGACGCGCGTTTGCGCGTAGAAAGCGTGGGCTTAACGCTATAAACCTTGCCCGCGGCGCGGCGTGCGCGCTTCAGGTGTTCGCGGTGCTTACGATGTCTGCGTATCCTCGAGAGGAACGAGCCCGCGCCTTTTTGTTCGCCTGAATGGGGAGTCGAAGTCCATTTTTCGCTGTCGAGCGGCCGATCGAGCTCTGCCATGATCGTCTTCAATCGTTCGCCCTGGATTGAGTTCTTCGATGGAGGAGACGGATGGGAGAGTTCGGCAGGCGCGCCCAATTTACTGTTCTTCTTGTCTGACATGAATGTCGTGCGCCTCGTATCTGCTAATCAAGTCGTAACGGAAGAATATCCGTTACGGGCGGCTCTCGATGCGCATCCGTTGGCGGTGCCAACATCGGGCCTTGTACCTTTATTCAACGGGTGGGAGGGTGTTCAGGTCCACGCTTCACCGCCCCTGCAACACAGATGGCAGTCGAACAACGATTTTCAGGCGGCAGCCCGCACCCGGTTGCGACCGGCATTCTTGGCGCGATAACATGCTGAATCGCTACGATGCAGGACATCGTCCAATTTCTCACTGGGGCGCCAACTTGCAATACCGATGGAGGCGGATATTCGCGCTTTTGCAAGCCCTTCCTCCCTGTAACTGATCTGGACAATTTCTTCTCTCAGCGCCTCCGCAAACAGTTTCGCTTCAGCAAAATCGGGATTATCCAGGATGACCAGGAATTCCTCGCCGCCTAAACGAAAGGCGAGATCGTCGGAAAAGCCCTTTTCGGCCAGTTCTTCGCGAATGACATCGGCGGCGGCGATCAGGACCCGATCCCCTGCAGAATGGCCGAAATCGTCGTTGATTGCCTTGAACCGGTCGAGGTCGATCATCAGCACATGCCGTGTCCGGTCTTCGCCTCCCGCCACCCGCTGCTCGAACAACTTGCGCCTGTTGCCCAGGCCGGTGAGCGGATCTCGCGAACCGAGGTAT
>CAYPGL010000125.1:0-4604 GCA_964410035.1 uncultured Qipengyuania sp.
GTCATGCCGTCGGTATATTTGGCATTAAAATCGTAGAAGCCGCTCTTGGGTTTGAGCTCGGTGACTGCGAGTGCGCGTGGACCTTCTGGGAAATCGACTACCGCAGCAGTCATTTCGCGCCCCTTGATGTAGGGTTCGGCCAGAAGCTCGGCAAAATCCTGCCATGGGCCTTTGGCATCACGCCCGATCGGGTTACCGTAATTCCCCTCGTCCGTGACGATAGCGACACCAACAGAGCTGCCTTCATTGACCGGCTTCAGCACGTAGGGCCGCGCGATCGGATCGCGTTCGAACAGGTCCGCGCTCTTCACGATCCGTCCGCCGGGCATCGGAATACCATGCGGTACCAGCGCCTGCTTGGTCAGCTGCTTGTCGATGGCGATCACCGAAGTCGCGAGACCTGAGTGGGTGTAGGGCACGCCCATCAGGTCCATCATGCCCTGTACGCTGCCATCTTCACCCGGGACACCGTGAAGCGCGTTGAATACGACATCGGGCGCTGTCTCGGAAATGCGCGCCGCGACCTGCCGGTCCATGTCGATCCGCGTCACCTTGTGCCCGCGTTCTTCGAGCGCCTTGGCGACACCTTCGCCAGACATCAAGCTAACGGACCGCTCGTTGGCCCAGCCACCCATCAGGACAGCGACGTGAAGTTTGGGGAAAGCAGTCATTCTTGTTCCTTACGGTCGCCCCACACGCTGGATTTCCCATTCGAGCTCGACGCCGGAGTTCGCATAGACCCGGCGCTTCACTTCCTCACCAAGCCCTTCGATGTCGGCGCTGGTCGCACCCCCCATGTTGATCAGAAAGTTGGTGTGCTTTTCGCTAACCTGCGCACCGCCCATTGTCAGACCCCGGCATCCAGCCGCGTCGACCAGTTCCCAGGCTTTCTTGCCGGGAGGGTTTTTGAATGTCGAACCGCCCGTCTTAGTGCGAAGCGGCTGCGAATTCTCGCGCGCGTCGGCGATCTCATCCATCTTCGCCCCGATCGCTTCAGGGTCGCCCCTGGTGCCCTGAAACCGGGCCGAGACGACGACCGCACCTTTAGGCAGGGCGGAATGGCGATAGGAATATTGCAAGTCCGCTGCGGGCAGCGTGTGGCATTGCCCGCCGGGCATGACGACCGTGCAATCGATTAGCACGTCGCTTACCTCGCGGCCATAAGCGCCGCCATTCATCCGGACGAAGCCGCCGACCGTGCCGGGAATACCGCGCATGAACTCGAGGCCCGCCACACCGCAATCGCGCGCAGCGCTGGCGACGAGGATGCCATGGGCGCCGCCCCCGCATTCGACAATGCAGCTTTCATCATCGATACTGACATCCGCGAATTGCTTGCCAAGCTTGATCACCACGCCAGGTACGCCGCCATCGCGCACGATCATGTTCGAGCCGAGACCCAGCGCCATGATCGGCAGATCGCCGTCGAGACGGTGAAGGAATTCCTTGAGGTCGTCCATGTCAGCCGGTTCGAACAGCCAGTCGGCCCTGCCGCCGCTCTTGAACCAGACCAGCTTGGCCAGCGGCGCATCTGGCGTCAGGTTGCCGCGCAGGCCATCGGTATCGATAGGCGCTTCGATCCCGCCGTCGACGGTGCAATCCGGAGCCATGCCGTCATCCCAGTTCCAGACGTCGTTCTCTTGATCCATCAGGAGCTGCGCTCCGCACTAATCGCATCTGCAAGACCGGCAGCCCATTTGGTGATGTCGCCCGCGCCGAGGCAAACGACGAGGTCGCCTTCTTCGATATCGGCGGCGAGCTTCTTTGCAAGATCCCCTCGATCTTCCACCGTCATGGCCGAGCGGTGACCGCGCGACTTGAGGCCGGCGACGAGCGCTTCGGCATCCGCGCCTTCGATAGGGTCTTCTCCTGCGGCATAGACCGGCGTGACATAGACTTGGTCCGCCTCGTTGAAAGCGCTCTGAAAGTCATCCATCAGATCGTGAAGGCGGGTATACCGGTGCGGCTGCATGACCGCGATAACACGATTGCGTGCCGCTTCGCGCGCTGCGGATAGTACCGCACGAATCTCAACCGGATGGTGGCCGTAATCGTCGATGATCGTCGCGCCGGCCACGGTTCCGACGTTGGTGAAACGGCGCCGCACTCCGCCGAAATTGGAAAAGCCGTTGCAGATCACTTCGTCCGGACAGCCCATCTCAATGGAGACAGCAATCGCGGCGAGCGCATTCTGGACGTTGTGACGGCCTGGCATGGGCAGGCAGACGTTCTCGATCCGACGGTCTTCCTCGCCGCGCTGGCGCACGATCACGTCGAAGCGATTGCCGCCCTCGTGAGGCTGGACATTTACGCCGCAGATATCCGCCTGAAGGTTGAAGCCATAGGTGACCACCCGGCGGTCGCGGACCTTGCCGATTACTGCCTGAACCTCGGGATGGTCGATGCACAGCACGGCTGCACCATAGAATGGCACGTTGTGGATGAACTCGACGAAGGCGTCCTTCACCCCATCGAAATCGCCGTAATGGTCGAGATGTTCGGGATCGATATTCGTGACGACCGCTATCGTGCCGTCGAGCCGCAGAAAGCTGCCGTCGCTCTCGTCGGCCTCGACCACCATCCAGTCGCTGTCACCGAGGCGGGCGTTCGACCCGTATTGTTCAATGATTCCGCCATTGATGACAGTGGGATCGATACTGCCGCAGTCAAGCAGGCTGGCAATCATGCTGGTCGTCGTCGTCTTGCCATGCGTTCCCGCCACCGCGATGGTGGATTTGAGGCGCATCAGCTCGGCGAGCATTTCGGCGCGGCGCACCACGGGAATACGGTTTTCCAGCGCATGGGCGACCTCGGGATTGGTGCGCTTGACAGCCGTGGAGGTAACAACCACAGCTGCGCCTTCCACGTTTTCCTTCTCGTGACCGATCGTCACCGCGATGCCTTGACCGCGCAGACGCTCCACGGTCGGGCTTTCGCTGATGTCCGAACCTTGCACGGTGTAACCTAGGTTGTTCATCACCTCGGCGATACCCGACATGCCGATCCCGCCTATCCCCACGAAGTGGATGGTGCCGATATCGGTTGGTACGCCCTTCATTCTGCGCTCTCCCGCTTCGCGCTCAATTTCTTCGCTCCCTGGCCTGCGACCTGCCCCTGGGTAGCTCCGCGGGCATTGTTTCCTCCCACGCGGATCACATCCATCATATCGGCCCCACCGAAGCTTTCGACGAGGTCGGCAAGGTCTTCTACGGCCTTCGGGCGGCCACAGTTCCATGCCGCGTGGGCAGCGTTGGAAAGACCCTGCGGATCGTCCGCCAGCACGCGAATCTGCTTGGCGAGTTCCTTGGCCTCGAACTTCTCCTGCCGGATCATCCGCGCGCCGCCGGCCTTAGCCATTTCGCGCGCGTTGAACGCCTGATGGTCGTCGGTCGCGATGGGTAGCGGAATGAGGATCGCGGGACGCCCTACTGCCGTCAGTTCGGCAATCGTCGAAGCGCCCGCCCGGCCGATGAACAGATGCGCATCGGCAAGCCGCGCGGCCATGTCCTCGAAATAGGTAGCGAGTTCTGCCGGAATGCCATGACTGCGATAGCGTTCGCGCACCGCGTCGAGATCTTCGGGGCGGCACTGCTGCGTTACCTGCAGCCGCTGACGGATGGCGGGCGGAAGCATGGCGAGCCCGTCGGGCACAACTTCTGAGAGTACCCGAGCGCCCTGGCTACCGCCCGTAACCAGCACGCGAAGAAGCCCGTCTTCGCCATAAGGCGGAAACGGTTCTTCACGCAAATTGAGCACCTGCGCGCGCACCGGGTTTCCGACGAGATGCACCTTTCCCCGGTGTGCGGGCTTGAGCCTCTGCACCTCGGGATAGGCGGTGGCGATGGCCTGCACGCGGCCCGACAGTAGGCGGTTGACCCGGCCAAGCACGGCGTTCTGTTCGTGCACCACTGTCGGGATGTCGGCCGAGGTCGAAGCGAGGATTGCCGGTAGCGAAGGATAACCGCCAAAGCCGACCACCGCGCTGGGCTGGAAACTCTCGAACAGGCGCAGCGCCATCTTGCGCCCTTCGAGGACCGCCATCAGGCCCTTGACCCATTGCAGCGGGTTCTTTCCGAAACGGCCTGCGGGCAGGACATGGGCAGGCATGAAATCGGGCTTGCCGGGAATTTGCGAGCCGCGCTCATCCGTGATCAGAGCCACGTGGTGGCCACGCCTTTCCAGTTCTTCAGCCAAAGCGAAGGCAGGCAGCAAGTGGCCGCCGGTCCCTCCGGCAGCTAGGACGTAATGGCGGTTGGAGGTAGTCACTGGTGGATTTCGCGCGTGTTGCACGCCTCTTGCGTCTTCATCGCGCTCCCCTGCCCGATGCCCAGCAGGTCGCCAAGCCCCCTCGTCGTGGTTTTGAGATAGGGATTGCGGCGCGTCACCGCTATCAGCAGGCCGACGCCGAGGCAGACAGCGATAGTGGACGAACCGCCATAGCTGACCAGCGGTAGCGTCATCCCCTTGGACGGGAAAAGCTGAAGGTTGACGAGGATGTTGATGAATGCCTGCCCGCCCAGCAGTGCGACGAGACCCGTCCCCGCCAGCAAGGCGAAGAGGTCTTCCTCGTCGAACAGCCGCATCAGCACGCGCACGACGATCGC
>CAYPGL010000125.1:4614-5781 GCA_964410035.1 uncultured Qipengyuania sp.
GATGACGCTGAAGATATAGTCGGTATGTGCTTCAGGCAGGCTCATCTTGCGGAGGCCCAGGCCATAACCCGCACCGGTCCAGCCGCCCGCCAGCAAGGTCCGGCTGGCAAGGTCGACCTGGTCGTAGGCCGTGCCGCCGCCGAAGAAGGCATCGATGCGATGCCGCGCATTGTCATAGAGGAAATAAGTCGCTGTGAGCAGGAAGAGCCCACCCCCAACGACGATGCCCAGCCGCTTAATCGGCATGCCGGCGAGCAGGATCATTACCAGCCATACGCCCGCAAACAGCATGAATTCGCCGAAATTCGGCTGCATCATCAGCAGTGCGCCGATCAGGCCGGTGAGCCCCGTCACGATCCAAAGCACGGGGAGGTTTGGATCGCGCATTCTCCAGGACAGGACCCATGCGAGAACGATGGCGAAGGCGGGCTTCAGGAATTCCGACGGCTGAAACTGCATGCCGATGGAAATCCAGCGCCTTGCGCCATTGATTTCCGCCCCGATGAACGGGACGAGGAACAAGAGGCCGAGCATGCCCGCGCCGAGCATCACGCCCAAGCGCCGGGCGTTCTGGCGGCTGAGCAGGGAGGCGCCGAACATTACGCACAGCGCGATCGCCTGCCACGCGAGGTGGCGGTAGAAGAAATACAATGGATCAAGCGTCTGGTTGGAAGTCGAGAGGCGGTCCGCGCTCGCCGGGCTGGCAGCGGCCACGGCTATGGTGCCGAGCGTCATCAACAACAACACGAGGCCGACCAGCACGCGGTCGATCTCGCGCCACCAGATCTTCAGTTGGCTCCAGCGAGAAAGCTTGCCGCCCGGGATATGTGCGGGTTTGCGTTTCGCACCGGGAACATAGGGCTGAACGGTGCTCACTTAAGACCCTCCACCAGTTCGCGGAAATGGTCACCGCGCGCTTCGAAGTCGCGATACTGGTCGAAGCTGGCGCAGGCGGGAGAGAGGAGCACGGTATCGCCGTTCGCGGCGCGATTCGCAGCGCGAGTCACGGCGCGATCGAGCGTGTCACATTGCTCCACCGGCACGCGACCGTCGAGCAGATCCGCGAAGTCTGGCCCCGCCTTGCCGATGGTGTAGGCGGCTTTGACGTGGGATAGTTGAATCTCGCACTCGCCTAGCCCCGCCTCCTTGGCCAGCCCGCCGAGTATC
>CAYPGL010000126.1:0-5780 GCA_964410035.1 uncultured Qipengyuania sp.
TCTCCGCCCAGCCGGCCTCGTCGATCACCTCGATCCCGAGTTCCTCGGCCTTCTTGAGCTTGCTGCCCGCGCCCGGCCCCGCGACGAGCAGGTCGGTCTTCGCACTGACAGAGCCGCTAGCCTTGGCGCCCAATCGTTCGGCCTGCGCCTTGGCTTCGTCGCGGCTCATGGTCTCCAGCTTGCCGGTGAATACCACCGTTTTCCCGCTGACGGGGCTTTCCTTGGTCTCCACCACATATGGCGGGGGCGAGACTTCGGAGAGGATATCGTCCCACACCTCCTTGTTGTGATCTTCGTGGAAGAAGTCACCCAGCGCCTCGACGACTGCGCCGCCGATGCCGTCGATCGAGATGAGCGCCGCCGCAGCCTCCTCGTCACCCGCCCGCGCCGCTTCCCCGGTTTCTCGCAAGGCCGGCAGCGTATGGAAGTTCTTCATCAGGTCCCGCGCCGTCACGGTACCGACGTGGCGAATGCCGAGGCCGAAGAGCAGCCGCGCCGCATCGGGCTCGCGCCGCGCCTCAATGCTGTCCACAAGGTTGTCCACAGACCGTTCCTTCCACCCGTCGAGGGCCAGAATGGCGTCCCGGCGCTGGGGGAGGCGAAAGATATCGGCGGGGCTTTCCAGCCATCCGAGCGCGAAAAACTGGTCGATCGTCTTCTCGCCGAGACCGTCTATATCAAGCGCGCCGCGACTGACGAAATGTTTCAATCTTTCCGTGCGTTGGGCAGGACATATGAGACCGCCTGTGCAGCGCACATCGACCTCGCCCTCCTCCGCTACGGCCTCGCTGCTGCATTCGGGGCAGTGATCGGGGAATTTGAACGGCTCTCTTTCTGCCTCCCGAGTGAGGTTATCCACAAGCTGTGGAATAACGTCACCCGCGCGCTGGACCACCACCCGATCGCCCGGTCGCACGCCGAGCCGCGCGATCTCGTCGCGATTGTGCAGAGTGACGTTGGTCACCGTCACCCCGCCCACCAGCACGGGTGCCAGACGCCCAACCGGAGTCAGCTTGCCCGTCCGCCCGACCTGGATATCGATTGCCTCCAGCGTGGTCTCGGCCTGTTCGGCGGGAAATTTATGGGCCAGCGCCCAGCGCGGCGCCTTGGCGACGAAGCCGAGCCGCTGCTGCCAGTCGAGCCGATCGACCTTGTAGACGACACCGTCGATTTCATAGCGAAGGTCAGGACGTTCCGCTGCGATCTTCGCGTAGTGAGCGAGCATTCCCTCGACGTCATGCACGCGCGCGAACAGCGGCGACACCGGAACGCCCCAGCTTTCGATCCTGCGCACCATCTCTTCCTGCGTGGCCTCTGGCACCTCGGAGGCTGCACCCCAGCCATGCGCCCAGAACTTGAGCGGACGCTTTGCTGTCACACTGGCATCCTTCTGCCGAAGCGAGCCCGCCGCCGCGTTACGCGGATTGGCAAAGAGCTTGCCTCCCGCCTCCTCCTGCGCCGAATTGAGCGCGAGGAAGTCCGCCTTGGACATATAGACCTCACCGCGGATCTCGAAGACATCCGGTACATCGCCGTCGAGCTGCTGCGGAATGTCGGCAATATGCGCGACATTGGGCGTCACATCCTCGCCGACCTGCCCATCCCCGCGCGTGGCTGCACGCACCAGCCTGCCGCCCTCGTACCGCAGAGAGCAGGACAGCCCGTCGATCTTGTCCTCGGCGGTAATGGCGACCCTCTCGTTCTCGTCGAGAGCAAGGAACCGCCGCACGCGCGCCACCCATTCCTCGACCTCCTCTGCAGAGAAGGCATTGTCGAGGCTCATCATGCGAACCTCATGGCGAACCTTGGACAGCGGCGAGGCCGCTATTTCGTGTCCCACCACTTTCGAGGGTGAATCCGCACGTACGAGGTGGGGGAAAGCCTCTTCCAGCTGCGCATTGCGCCGCACCAGAGCGTCGAACTCGGGGTCGGTGATCTCGGGCGCGTCCTTGGCGTGGTACAGCCTGTTGTGCTTCGTGATCTCGCGCGCGAGCCGCATCAACTCGTTGGCGGCGTCTGCTTCGGTCATGTCCACAGGCGCAGTTTGATCGATTCCCATCCGATGCGCTATGCCGCAGCCGAGGCACGGGGAAAAGTGCTGCGCGGTCGCATCACCAGTTTGGGGGGAATGGCATGGTCGACCGCTATCTGAAATCTGCAATCGTGGCGAGCGTCGCGCTGATGGCGCTGATGTATGTCGCGCACAATTTCGCCAATCTGCATCAAGCCTACGAGTTCTTCATCTACTCCACGAGCCATACCGACCAGGAAGCCTATCCGGTGACGCTGCTGCCCGTGCCGCCGAAATTCCTTATCGTGGCCGGCATGGTGCTGGTTTTCTCGCTGGAACTGGTTGCCGGGCTGGGAGGCCTGTTCGGTGCGTGGAAACTGTGGAGCTTACGCTCTGCAGACGCCGGCTCGTACGAGACCGGGAAAAAGTGGGCCAAAATCGCGATGGGTGCCGCAGTGATTAACTGGTGGGGACTGTTTCAGGGTGTGGCGGTTGCCGGTTACCAGCTTTGGCAGATGCCCCTAGGCCAAGGACCCTTCGACGGGTCGTGGGTTTATGGAGGAATGGCGATGATGACGCTTATCTACGTCAGCATGCGAGAACCGTCGGCCTAAACCCCCTCCAGCAACCTGTCCGCTTGCGCCCTCGCCTCTGGCGTAACTTCCGCACCCGACAGCATCCGTGCGATCTCTTCCTGACGTCCCGCATCATCCAGCAAGGCAACGCTGGTGCGGGTAACGGTGCCGTCGGAGGACTTGGCGATCATATAATGCGTCCGACCGCGTGCGGCGACCTGCGGGCTGTGCGTTACCGCGAGAAGCTGACCACCCGAGGCCAGCCTTGCGAGCCGCTCGCCGATGGCGCTGGCGACCGCGCCGCCCACGCCGCGGTCGATCTCGTCGAAAATCACCGTCGCCGCCCCACCCTGCTCGGCCAGTGCGACCTTGAGCGAGAGGATGAAGCGCGACAGTTCGCCGCCGCTGGCGATCTTGTTGAGCGGCGCGAAGTCCGCCCCGGGGTTGGTGGCAATGAGGAATTCCACACTGTCCAAGCCGTGCGGCCCCCAGCGTTCTTCGGGCAGTTCGGTCACCGCCGTCCTGAAGCGCGCCGCATCGAGCTTGAGAGGCGCAAGTTCGCGCGCCACCGCCTCGTCGAGCCGCAGCGCCGCCGCAGTGCGGTTCGCATGGAGGGACTGGGCCTCTGAACGATAGCGCTTGCCCGCCTCCGCCGCCGCTGCTTCCAGAGCGTCCAGCTCGGCTTCCCCCCCTTCGATGGAATCTAGCTGGCTTCGCATCCTGCGCATGACTTCAGGCAGTTCGTCCACTTCGCAGCGGTGCTTGCGGGCCAAGGCGCGCAATTCGAACAGGCGGGTCTCCGCCTCTTCCAGCGCCGCCGGATCATGCACGAGTGCCTCGGCCGCAGCTTGTAGCTTTTCTTCGGCCTCGCCCGCCTCGATCACTGCACGGTCGAGTGCGCCGAGCGCCTCGGCAAGCAGGACGTGCTCGGGTGCGATCCGGTCGAGCTTGCGCGCCGCCACCCGCAGTGAGGCGAGCGGGGATTCCGAACCTTCCCAGAGGTGCCGCAGTTCCTCGAGATCGCCCGCCAAGCGCTCGCCTTTCTGCATGTCGGCGCGCGTTTCGGCGAGGCGCGCCTCCTCTCCGGCCTGCGGTTCGAGCGTGGTCAGTTCGGCCAGATGCGCCAGCAGCAGATCCTGGTCGAGCTTGGCCTGTTCCAGCGCCCCGCGCGCTTCGGCAAACTGGCTCTCGGTGGCGCGCCATTTAGACCACGCCTGCTCCACGCGGGCTGTTTCCGCCCCGGCAAACCGGTCGAGCAAAGTACGGTGGCCGCGCGGATTGACCAGCCCGCGATCGTCATGCTGTCCGTGTAGTTCCACCAAAGCGCCGGCGATTTCGCGCAGCAGCGCCACGCCCACGCTCTGGTCGTTGATGAAAGCCTTGCTGCCGCCGTCCGCCTTGAGCTGGCGCCGGATGATCAGCGGTTCGCCCTTTTCGATCTCGATATCGGCATCTTCGAGCGTTTCCGCGATGGCATCGGGCAAGGCAGCAAATTCGAAACTGGCCGAAACACTCGCCTTGTCTTCGCCGGCGCGAACGAGCCCGTTATCGGCGCGGTTGCCCAGCACCAGACCCAGCGAATCGAGCAGGATCGACTTGCCCGCCCCGGTCTCCCCCGTCAGCACGCCCAGCCCGCGCCCGAAATCGAGATCGAGCGCTTCGATCAACACGATGTTGCGGATGGAGAGGCGGGTCAGCATGTCTGACTGGTGGATTAGCGTGCCCCCGCGCCTGCGTCACGGGGGCACGCTGATTTGCGAACAAAAATCGGGCGATGCCGGGTCAGGCAGTGCCTTCGGGCAGGTCGAAGAAGTCCACTCCGCCGGTTTCGAGGCTGTAGTAGGCGCCGACTACCCACAAGTCGCCCTTCTGTTGAGGATTCAGCATGATCGGATCGGTCTGTTCGCGCAGTTGCTTAACGACACGGCGCACATTCGCGCGCACAGAGTTGTCGAGCAGATCGCCCTTTTCGCTACGCGCCTGCAGCACCGCGGGAATGATCGGTTCGATCATCGGTCCAATCGAACCGGGGAAGGTGGCGTTGTCGGTCACCACCTCGGTCGCCGCTTTCACGGCCCCGCAGCTTTCGTGTCCCATCACCACCACTAGTGGAGTTTTGAGAACCGCGACGGCATATTCGATTGATCCAAGCGCCACGGTGTCCACAGTGTTGCCAGCGTTACGGATGATGAAGAGCTCGCCGAGGCCGCGACCGAACAGCAGTTCCGGGGGCACGCGGCTGTCGGAACATGTGACGTAAGCCGCGAAGGGTGCCTGACCCAACGCGAGGTCGAGCCGCTGCTGGGCACTGGTTACCGTGCTCCTCTGCTCTCCGCGGAGGAAGGCGGCATTGCCTACGTGTAGTCATCGCAATTCGTCCTTTGCTACTGCATTGTCGACTTGGAGGTGATTATCCGCCGGCCATCCCGGCTCGGGTTCGAACCGGGTTTTGGCCAGCGAATAAAGAATCCCGGCTGCAATCAGCGCAAAGGTGACGCCTAGGCTGACCCAAGCCGGGAATTTCTCGCCGCCCAGCAGGAAGTCGGCGACGAAGATCTTGGACCCGATGAACACCAGCACCGCGGCAAGTGCATATTTGAGATAGTGGAAGCGGTGCACCATCGCGGCGAGCGCAAAGTAGAGCGCGCGCAGGCCAAGGATGGCGAAGATGTTTGAGGTATAGACGATGAAGGTGTCGGTCGTGATGGCGAAGATTGCCGGCACGCTGTCGACCGCGAACACGAGGTCGGCGAGATTGATGACCACCAGCGCCAGGAACAGCGGCGTTGCCGCGCGAACCATCTTGCCCGTCTTTTCATCCGGAACCTTCACGAAGAAATGCTGCGCATGCAGTTCCTTTGTCACGCGCATGTGGGTGCTGATCCACCGCACCACGGGGTTGTTGCCGACATCCATCGGCTCGTCCCCGGCGAAGAACATCTTGATCCCGGTCACGATCAGGAAGGCAGCAAAGAGGTACAGCACCCAATAGGCCTCGGCCAAGAGTGCTGCCCCGCCCGCGATCATCAGTCCGCGCAGCACGATCACGGCCATGATGCCCCACAGTAGCGCGCGGTACTGGTACTTCGCGGGAATGGCGAAATAGGTGAAGATCAGGCTGATGACGAAGACATTGTCGATCGACAGCGCCTTTTCGATGAAGAAGCCGGTGTAATATTGCATCCCGGCATCCG
>CAYPGL010000127.1:0-5779 GCA_964410035.1 uncultured Qipengyuania sp.
ATCGGAGGCAGCACGCCGAAGGCATCCGCGGTGAGCATGATCACATTACTGGGCGGCGGCCCCATGTTCTCTTCGGAGGTGTTCGGTATCGAGGACAGCGGATAGGCACCGCGGGTGTTCTCCGCGAGGCTGTTATCGTCGAGATCAATCTCGCCTTTCTCGTCCATCACCACATTTTCGAGCACGGTGTTTTCCATGCGGGTGGTGGCGTAGATTTCGGGCTCGGCCTCGGGGTTGAGGCGGATCATTTTGGCGTAGCAACCGCCTTCGAAATTGAAGACCGCCGTGTCCGACCAACCGTGTTCGTCATCGCCGATCAAAGTGCGGCTGGCATCGGCTGACAGCGTGGTTTTGCCGGTACCGGACAGGCCGAAGAACACCGCGCTCTTGCCGTCCGGACCGATGTTGGCCGAACAGTGCATCGGCATGACGCCTTGCGGCGGCAGCAGATAGTTGAGGATGCCGAAGACGCTTTTCTTCATTTCACCGGCATATTTGGTGCCGCCGATGAGGATCAGCTTTTCTTCTAGATTGACCGCAATCACCGTCTCGCTGCGGCAGCCGTGACGCTCTGGATCGGCCGTGAAACTGGGCAGGTCGATGATCGTGTATTCGGGTACGAAGCCTTGCAGTTCCGCTGCGGTCGGGCGAACCAGCAGCGTGCGGATGAACTGGTTGTGCCAGGCAAGCTCGTTAATGACGCGCACGTTGACGCGGTATTCCGGCTGCGAACCGCCAAACAGATCCGCCACGAACAGTTCGCCCTTGTCGGCGACTGCCTTCATGAAATCCGCCTTAAGCGCGGCGAAATGCTCCGGCGTTATCGAGGCATTGTTATCCCACCAGACCGTGTCTTCGGTTTCAGCATTGCGGACAATGAACTTGTCCTTCGCACTCCGTCCGGTGTGCTTGCCGGTTTCAACCACCAGCGGACCATACTTGGCGCGCCGCCCTTCGCCGCGCTCAAGCGCGGCGGCGGTCAATTCTTCCGACGTCAGGTTGGGGTGAATAATAGCAGCAGTCTCGATGCCCTGCGCGGCAAGCGAGTGGGAAAGCTCGGTAGTCACTGAAATCTCCAGCGCAAATGAAGCGGGTTCGGTCTCGGGAATCGCCGCGCATACGAATGCGCGCCCTTCGACCTCGCCAATAGTCCGAGCCTGCCGCGACGTCAAATGGCCGGCGATGGATTCCACTTCCCATACGCCTGTTCGCGTTGTCTTGCCCGAAAAACTGCGTTAACCGCTGATCCATGGAAAGTGAAGCCGTACAGGGCGCTGCGCCGAATGACGATGACCGTACGGTCATCGCGCTGGTCGACGATGACCGCAATATCCTAACCACCGTATCCATCGCGCTGCAGGCCGAGGGGTTTGCGACAAGGGTCTATTCCGATGGGGAAGCTGCGCTGTCGGCCCTGCTGGGCAATCCGCCCGATCTTGCCATCTTCGATATCAAAATGCCCAAGATGGACGGGATGGAACTGCTTCGCCGACTGCGCGAACATTCGCCCCTCCCGGTCATCTTCCTCACCAGTAAGGACGAGGAACAGGACGAGGAAGCGGGCCTCCAGATGGGTGCGGACGATTATATCGCCAAGCCCTTCAGCCTGCGCCTGCTGCTTGCCCGGATCCGAACGATCCTGCGCCGGAGCAACGCGCGGCGGCCGATGCCGATCGAGCCGGGCGAAAAGCCCGCCGAAGTGATCGAGCGCGGGCGGTTGGTCATGGACCCGGCACGCCACCATGTGACCTGGGATAGCAAACCCGTCTCGTTAACCGTCACCGAATTCCTTCTGCTCGAAGCGCTGGCCCTGCATCCCGGCGTCATCAAGAGCCGCAATCAGTTGATGGATGCCGCCTATCCGGACGACGTGTTCGTCGATGACCGTACGGTGGATAGTCACATCAAGCGCATGCGCCGAAAGTTCCGCAGCGTGGATGGCCAGTTCGGCGCTATCGAGACGCTCTATGGCGCGGGATACAGTTTCAGCGATGGCTGAAACCCGCAGCGTCCTTCGGGGCGATCCGCGGCTCGAAAAGCTGCGCTGGTCGCGGCGACTTTCGCTCACCAGCCGCATCCTGTTCGTCAACGTCCTGCCGCTGGTGCTACTGGGCGGAGGGGTGCTGTATCTCGACAGCTACCGCAAGCAGCTGCTCGACGAACGCTTCAAGCTGGCACTTGTCGAGGCGCAGATTACCGCCGAAGCGCTGGCGGGCGCCACCCCGCAGCGGCAAGAGGCGCTTCTAATCCAGATCGGCAAGGAACAGCGGTTGCGTATCCGCGTCTATGGTCCCGACGGGAACCTCGAATCCGACAGCTTTCAGCTCGCTCCTCCGAGCTTCGATCTGCCGGAACCTTCCGAAGTCGACCAGACCGATTTCGCATTGCGGATGGATCGCTGGTTCGACCGGGTAGTCGGCGCACCGGCCCTGCCCGACTATCGCCAGCCCGAAACCGACCGTGCAGACGAATGGCCCGAGCTGGTCCGAGCGCGTGAAGAAAGCCTGACGCAGATCGTGCTGCGCGATGCACCGGATGGCACGCATGTCATCAATGCTGCCGCTCCCGTCGGGCTAGACGGCGATACATTGCTCATCACTCGCAATCCAGTCGACATCACGCAATCGGTACGCGAGGCGCGCACGACCGTGGCAATGATTGTGCTGTTGTTCCTTCTGGTTTCCACCCTGCTCAGCTTCTTCCTTGCGCAGACCATCGTGCGTCCGCTTCGCGAACTGGTGCAGGCCGCCGTACGCGTACGGCAAGGGCGCGACCGGCAGGTCGAGGTGCCGCGCCTGCCCGACCGGCGGGACGAAATAGGCATGCTCGCACGCGCCGTTTCTGACATGACCGCCGCTCTGCGCCACCGGATCGACGCCGTGGAAAGCTTCGCCGCTGATGTGGCGCACGAGATCAAGAATCCCCTAGCCTCCCTGCGCAGCGCGACCGAATCTCTGGGCAAGGTGGAGGACCCCGAACTGCGCGCCCAGCTGATCGAAATCGCCACCCACGATGTCCGCCGGATCGACCGGCTCGTGACGGAAATCTCCGATGCCAGCCGGATCGATGCCGAGATGTCGCGCACCGAATTCGAGCAGGTCGACATGGCCGAACTGCTGCGCCACACCATCGCCAGCAGGGAAGAGCGCGGAGAAAACGAGGGGCGCACGGTGGCAATTTCGATTATGGGCGAAGGCCATATCGTCCCCGGTGTCGGCATAAGGCTGGAACGCATCATCGAGAACCTGCTCGACAATGCAGTCTCGTTTTCCCCTGCAGATGGCACTATTGACGCGCAGCTCGTCCGGCGCGAAGGGCGGGTCATCCTGACGATTTGCGACGAAGGTCCGGGCATACCGGAGGAAAAGCGAGAGAAAGTGTTCCACCGTTTCCACTCCGATCGACCCGAGAGCGAGGATTTCGGCAACCATTCGGGCCTCGGGCTCGCAATCGGCCGCACCATCGCCGATGCACATGAAGGCACGCTTCATGTCCAAGGCCGACCCGATGGGCGCAGCGGCGCCTGTTTCGTGCTCGACCTTCCGGCGGCTGCCCGATGAAGACCAGACTGCCCAATGTCACCGCGGTTGCCATCGACGGACGAGCATTGCTGATCGCGGGCGAATCCGGCGCAGGGAAATCCTCCCTCGCCCTCGCCCTGATCGACCGCGGTGCGACCCTGATCGGCGATGACGGCCTGATCATCGACGAGGTGGACGGCCATCCGCTGGCCTGCCCGCCCAAGACGACGCGCGGCCTGCTGGAAGTGCGCAATGTCGGCCTCGTCGAGCTGCCGACCTGCGAAGCCCCGATCTCGCTGGTGCTCCAGTTGACCACGCTCGCCCCGCGCTATCCGATGGAACTTGCCAAGACGACGCTGGGCGGAGTCGGCGTGCCCGTCCTCCTGTTTCGTCCCGGCGATGCAACGCAGGCGCTGCGGGCGGAATTCGCGCTCGGGAAGCACGGCATGGCCGTGCCGCAAGGCGGAAACGACCACCGCGAAGCGGCGCAGTGAAGGAAAAACCGCCAATCCAGCGCATCTTGCTGGTCACCGGCATGTCGGGGGCGGGCAAGACCACTGCCCTTCAGGTGCTCGAAGACCTTGGTTGGGAAGCCATCGACAATTTCCCGCTGCGCCTGCTAGCCAGCCTCGTCGACGCCGAGGCCGAACGTCAGGCCCCCATCGCCATCGGTTTCGATTCGCGCACCCGCGGTTTCGCACCCGCCGATATCATCGAACAATGCGAGGGGCTGACCGACCGGGGAGATGTCGAACTGACAACCCTCTTCATCGACTGCTCGGACGGCGAACTCGAACGCCGCTACAACGAGACCCGCCGCCCCCACCCCATGGCGCGCGAACGGCCCGTCGCGGGCGGGATCAAGGCCGAACGCGAATTGCTCGAGCCGCTACGCAACTGGGCGGAAATACTGATCGATACGAGCGAGCTTGCGGGCAATCAGCTCCAGCAGGTCATGCGTGAACGCTTCGGCAAGAGCCGCGATCGGGAAATGACGGTCACGATTTCGAGCTTCGGCTTCGCGCGCGGCCTGCCGCCTCTGGCGGATCTGCTGTTCGATATGCGTTTCCTAGACAATCCACACTGGGTGCCCGAATTGCGGGAACTTACCGGCCTCGATGCACCCGTCGCCGCGCATATCGAGAAGGACCCCGGCTTCGCTCCGGCCTTTGCGCAGATTTCCCGGACCTTGCTGGAATTGCTGCCCCGCTATGGCGCGCAGGATCGCGGCTATCTCAACATTGCCTTCGGGTGTACCGGCGGGAGACACCGTTCGGTTTACAGTGCGGAACGGGCGGCGCAGGTCTTGCGCGAGGCTGGATTTTCGCCCACGGTCATACATCGGAACTTGGGAAACCGGCTCGCCGACCCACTCGAGCGCAGCTGAGATTCGCACACCAAGCGATGGTTGAGAAAAGAGCCTGAAACCTTCGGAACGCGCAACGGACGCACTTCACGCATGATCGGAATGATCCTCGTCACCCACGGCAGACTGGCCGAACACTTCATCGATGCGATGGAGCATGTCGTCGGCAGCCAGGAAGGTGTGGCAACTATCTGCATCGGCCCCAATGACGATATGGAGCAGCGGCGCCGGGACATTGCCGACGCCATTTCCACCGTCGACACGGGTGACGGCGCCATCATCCTCACCGACCTGTTTGGGGGAACCCCTTCGAACCTCGCGATTTCACTGCTTGATGCCGGAAGAATCGAAGTCATCGCCGGGATCAATCTGCCGATGCTGATCAGGCTGGCCGGAGCACGCAAGAGCATGAATGTGGTCGATGCCGTGCACGCCGCACAGACCGCCGGGCGCAATTACATCACCGTTGCCAGCGAATTCCTGGGCCAGGACCTCGACAGCGCGCGGAAGGCAAGTTGAGCGAGGCGCGCAAACAGATCCAAGTGGTCAACCAGCGCGGGCTCCATGCCCGGGCGAGCGCCAAGTTCGTGGGGGCGGTGGCCGAACTTCCCGACACTTGCAAAGTGCGGGTAGCCAAGGGCAAGAACGAAGCTGCCGGCGGCTCCATCCTCGGCCTGATGATGCTGGGCGCAGCCAAGGGCGATATGATCGAGATTATCGTCGAGGGCGAAAATGCCGATACGGTAATGGCCGATCTTTCGGCAATGGTCGAAGGCGGATTCGGGGAGCCCTGACATGGCTGCACAGCGCCGAGTCATTAGGGGTTTTTCCAATCCCACGGTCAAGGCGCTGCGCGCCCTGCGCGAAAAGAAGCACCGCAAGCGTGAGGGCA
>CAYPGL010000128.1:0-301 GCA_964410035.1 uncultured Qipengyuania sp.
CATCGCTTTCTGGAACGGCGTCGAAGTTTCACAGCAGTGACCCGCGCCATCTTCCGATGGCTGCTCGCGATATTCTACGCTGTCGCCGGGTATATTCATCTCGTTTCCCCCCAACCCTTTATAGAAATCATCCCGGGGTGGGTGCCGGCCGCGGAGGGAATGGTTTTCTGGACAGGAATAGCGGAACTACTAGGCGCGGCAGCGCTGCTCCAGCCTTGGTCCGTCTATTTGCGAAAAGCCGGCGCGATCGGCCTAGCGCTTTATGCGGTCTGCGTGTTCCCCGCCAACATCAATCATTTCG
>CAYPGL010000128.1:311-5768 GCA_964410035.1 uncultured Qipengyuania sp.
ATATAGCGCGCAGCGATGGGGGCTTGGGGCTGGTCTACCACCTGCCGCGGATGGTCGCGCAGCCAGTCCTTGTCTGGCTGGCCTTGTGGGTCGGCGGCGTCACGGACTGGCCGTGGCGCCGCCGCACCTGAAGTTTACGACATGTGCTTCGAAACGGCACCGGTCATCTTGAACATGGAGATCTGCTCCTTGCCGATCACCGCGCTCAGCTTGTCGTCGGGGTTGATCATGCGCTTGTCCTTCGAATCTTGAAGGTTGTTCGCTTTGATGTGGTCCCAGACCTTTGAGGTGACCTGCGCGCGGGTCATTGGACCCTTGCCGACCACATTCTCGAGTTCCGGCGAGAGGTTCACCGGCTTCTGCAGTGCGTTGTTCTTGCCAGCCATTTCAGGTTCCTTTCAGTTGGCTATGCTTATTATTAGTCTTCGATATCGAAGTCTTCCGCGTCCAGTTCCACGACCTCGTGCCCTTCGAATCGGGCAGTGAGTATAGCGGCGGCTGTGACGTGTCCCTTGATCTGCTTGAGCAACTCTTCGTAACCAGCACCCGGCATGAGGGTGAGTGGCAAGTCGAGTGCATAAAGCTGGAAAATGTAGCGATGTTGTACGCCTAGAGGCGGATCGGGAAGCAGCCATTCCGAATTTCCGACCGCGTTTTTTCCAGTGCGCGGGGGCACTTCGCCTTCGAACAATGCCCCCTTTTGGGGTTTAAGCCCCCAGACCAGCCAATGAACCTTGCCGTCTTCCGCATCCTCAACCACGAGTGCGAGTTCCTGCGTGCCGGGAGGCGGCGAGGTCCATTCGAGCGGAGGGGCGACTGCATCGTCTTCTACCGCGGTAAAACTTGGATCGAGTTCACCCCCGTCGCGGAAAGCGGGGCTGGAGAGAGCGAAGCCGGATTTGTGGATGTCCTTCTCTTCTGCAACAGCTTCGATGGTTAGCGACCCCTTCGCCTCCCCACCAATTGCCTGCTGAATCCACTCTGGCATTCCGGTACTCAATTAAGCTGCTCCATCCATTATTTTGGGCGATTTACGCCTGATTGGAGCGCAGCCTAGGCATAGGCTCAGGATAAAGACCATGCCTCGCTGATGAATTTGCACCGTTTTTCGCTCGCTTCATCGTGGTTTTCCACCAAATTCCGCTACCGCAGGCGAAGGGCATACCTAGAAATGAGAAGCCTCTTGCTCACGAGCGGTTAATTGGTCATTCCTAGTGTGAAAGCTCGATGCAGGGAAACCTGCGTCCATCCTGGGGAGGAACTGCCGTGAGATTGGGTCGCACCGTTCTGTCTGCAACACTTGCATTCTCGCTCGCCGCATGCGGCGGCGGAGATTCGGATGGATCAAACGGCAGTATCGGCGGCGGCGGCGGCAGCACCGATACCTGTTCGCTTTCGGCTCGGCAGGAGTGGGTGCTGTCTGTTCTTGAGGAGTGGTACCTTTTCCCGGATTTGCTTTCTACTTCTGTAAACAAGTCCAACTATAACGACTTACAGAGCTATATTGACGCGCTGGTCGCCGAGGCCCGGGCCCAGGGCAAAGATCGCGGTTTCACCTACGTTACTTCAATCCAGGAAGAGAACGAGCTGATTAACAGCGGGTCGAATGCCGGGTTTGGTATCCGCTTAATCTATGACGTGGCCAATAATCGCGTGTTCGTAGCCGAAGTGTTCGAGAATGCCCCCGCCTTCCCGCAAGGCTTCGATCGCGGCACCGAAATTCTCCAGATCGGCGGCCAATCGGTTTCCACTCTTATGGCGGCGGGCGGGCCTCAGGCAGTAATCGACGCGCTCGGGCCCAATAGCCCGGGGGTAACTCGCAGCTTTGTGATCCGGAGCCCATCCGGCGTCGAGCAGTCCGTCAGCGTAACAAAGGCGGAATTCTCGCTCGATCCGATATCCGATCGCTACGGCGTCAAGATTCTGGATGACGGAGCAGGCGGAAGCGTCGGCTACATCAACCTACGGACCTTCATCGTACAGGATGCTGCGCCGCAGCTTCGGGAGGCATTCGAAGGCTTCAAGAGCCAGGGTATTTCCAATGTTATCCTCGACCTGCGCTACAATGGCGGCGGGCTCGTCACGGTAGCGGAATTGCTCGGCGACTTGATGGCTGAAGGCCTGGAGGGTGAGATATTCTCAGAAACCAAACTGCGCGCTTCCAAATCGGCAGAGGAAAGCACAGCCCTTTTCCAGGATCAGCCGCAGCAGATCCGGGCGTTGAAGCTGGCCGTAATCGGGCGCGGGGGCACTGCCTCGGCCAGCGAACTGGTAACCAATTCCATGATACCCTATCTCGGCGATAATATCGCGCTCGTGGGAACCAATACCTTTGGCAAACCGGTGGGCCAATTCGGGTTTGACCGGTCAGCATGTGACGATCGCTTGCGCGCCGTGACGTTCAAGACAGTCAACGCGAATGGCCAGGGCGATTATTTCAACGGCCTAGCGAGCGTAATGCCCAACACGTGCAGTGCGGGCGATGATATCTTCGATCAACTCGGCGACCCGAACGAGCAGTCCGTATCGGTCGCATTGGATTTTATCGCTGGCCGTACATGTACCCCAATCGGTAGTTCAGCCACAGCGAGAACCGCGGCCACGGCAAGCTCAACACAGCAACTTCTTCAACCAAACCAGCCTAGCGCGGCACAGCGCGAAAACCCCGGCCTCTATTGAGTCGGGGTCGATCGGAAGCGGCAACCGCGTTTGTCTCTCCGCGGGCGCGAAATGACCGCTCGCAAAGTACTTGACCGCCAGGCAGATCAGCCACCACAGTCGGACAATGGCGAAGACCTATACGACGTTTGCCGAATTTTGGCCCTTTTACCTGCGCGAGCACTCGAAACCGCGCACGCGGGGCCTCCACTATATCGGGACAACCTTGGTGGTACTGCTGGCAATAGGCGCGCTACTAAGCGGCACCTATTGGCTGCTGGCCATCCTGCCGGTGGCAGGATATTTTTTTGCCTGGATCGCTCATTTCAAAGTCGAGAAGAACCGACCTGCAACATTCACCTATCCGCTGTGGAGCCTCGGCGCGGATTTCAAGATGTGGTGGTTCTGGCTGACCGGACGACTTAAGCCGGAACTGACCAGGGCCGGCATTAAAGTCTAGACGAGGGCAACAAGCATCGTTGTGGTACCAAGCGTTATCGATAGGGGCGCGCGCAGCTTTATCCACCAGCGCGGACCGAGTGCCCCAACGCGGGAGTCGACGCCCAGCGCAACCAAGAGGCCGGCTCCGAGCATGATGAGGACCGGTTCGAGTGGCAGCAATCCGCCAGCCCATGCGCCAAGACAACCAAATGCGATCAGGCTTGGAACTACCGCCGCGATCCAGAGCCATGCCAGTCCGCTGCGCCTTTCGGCTGCCGGCGCGCCCGCAGCAATCCCCCACCATGCCCCGCCCAGGAAGGTAAAAATCAACCCGGCATATATCGCAGCCACGGCTAATGCGGTGTTCTTCCAGTCATCAGGTCCGAGCAGAGCCGCTGCCAGACAGGCAAACTGCGGCAACAGGCCTGCAAGTCCCAACCAGCGGGGCCAGCGGGGAATTTCACTCATTTACCGTGCACCAGTCATAAGGTCAGCTCCCGATGGCTACCAAGGAATGAGTTGGGTGGAGATCTGATGTTGCTTGCAGGATGGGAACGCCAATTCGGCGCCCATCATCATGGGCTTTCTGAACCGGTGAAAGGCTGGCGATCGGTCCATGCACATCCATAGCGTTGTTCGTCGTCAACCTTCAGCGTTGCGGTGAAAGGATAGCTCCGGTCGCTCATGCCGTCCGAACAGGTCCCCGGCGTGACCATAAGGTCGAAATTTCCGCCATCAATCTGTCCGGTGAAGGCCAGTCCGTTGTTTCCTGCGAACCGCTCCACGTTGAACGTTGCCCCATCCTGATTTTCCGGCGTCGAGTACTGAGCTTTCGAGCCCGTGATCTCGCCACCCCAAAACGGCTCTGTTCCGGTAAGATAGATGGTCTCTTCCGCGGCGATACCGTCGAACGTCTGCGCAGGCGCGCCGCTAGCAGTGTCCTCGCCACGCTGGCAGGCGACCAGCAGGAGCGTCGGCGCCAGGCAGATAATGGAGCGTTTCATTGTTTGATTCCCAAGTGATCGCCGCGATAAATCAGTCAGTTCCGGGTAGGTCCCGGATTTACGGTCTCTGGAGAGGTTCATCCTATGCCGCGCATCTTAGTATATCGCGGAAAGGATAATCCGTTCCGGTTCGTACTGTCTATCTTTCGCCGCCCCGAAGGAGATGAGCGACAGCGCCCTTGCGTTCCCGCCAGGCTGATCAAGCCTCGAAACGCACAATTTCACCTAGTTTCAACCGCGCCCGAAAATCCGAGCCAGCAGTCCTTTCTTCTCCGGCTCTTCTTCCTGCACCGTCTCCAAGATTCGGCGGCGAAGATCGGTCCCGGTTGGAGGTGCCTTGACTTCCTCGACTTCGCGTCGGGTAATCATACTTTCAGGAAGCATCTCGGCCATCTGGGGCCCTTCTACCTGCTTCGAAGTTGTGGGACGCTCGCCCTCCACCAGCCCATGCACGGCCACTGCGTCCGGTCTCATGTCGACCATGCCGGCAAGCACCGGCACATGCTGAGGCAAGGGCTTGTCCTTGCAAATGCGCTCCACCGCCCGGTGGAACAAAAGCGCGCGCCACCAGCACGCCAGCACATATTCTACATAACGCCGGGGCGCGTGGTCGGGCGCATCGTCTCTGAAGAAGTGGCGTTCCTTGTGATGAACCAGCGCAGTGTTAATCGCATCCAGTCCCTCGCACTCAAGAAATACTTCGATATCCTCGTCATAGCCAGCCCAAGCCGGCCCTTCCTCCGCAGCGCTCTGATCCACCAGCGTCGCCCTGTCGGCACGGCTGAAGGCGAACGGCTCGTCGGTGTAAAGGCCAAGCATCATATAGGGGTGATGCACCTGACCCTTCTCGAAGGCGCGGTCGGTTTCATTCGCGATGGCGAGCGTGACACCGGTAATCTGCTCTCCTTCATGCAGTTCGATTGCTTCACACAACTCGTCCCAACCGATAATTTTTACGCGGTCGGGCTCGTCGATCAGGCATCTCGTTGCCAGTTCGGTATCGAGCGCGGAGAGCTGCGTAGCCAGGTATTGCTGTGCATCATCCAGTTGTCCGGCGTGAAAGTGTTCATGCATCACGGCAGCCCATGCTGCCTCGCCTTCCTGAGTGGCGAACTGGCTTTGTAATTCGTGCATCTTGCCCCTGGTCGGTTAGTCCCGGTCTAGCGGAGACCATAGCACGCATTCCTCACCATCCCATTAACTGTTCCCACCTTCGCCCTTGCAAATGGGACCGCCGACAGACCTGCGCGGGCGCTATAGCGGCAGGCCCGCAAGGGAACCGGGCACCCGAAAAGTGCGTAACCTATACAGAACGATACTAGCGGAGACAGATGATGAAATTCGCTCCCCAAAT
>CAYPGL010000129.1:0-5734 GCA_964410035.1 uncultured Qipengyuania sp.
CTTCCGACACGATCATCGTGCCCGGAAGTTCGTCTGCGGGGATCGCATCGTCGCCCACGAAGCTGGAGAGGACCTGCACGCGCACACCCTCCTTCATCGCAAGGCCCACGCTGCGGGTCTGCAGCACCTTGGCCCCCACGCTCGCCAGTTCGAGCATTTCCTCGTAGGTCACCGCCTTTAGCTTGCGCGCCTTGGCTACGATCCGCGGGTCGGTCGTATAGACGCCGTCGACATCGGTATAGATGTCGCAGCGGTCGGCCTTAACAGCCGCTGCCACCGCTACCGCTGAGGTGTCGGATCCGCCGCGCCCGAGTGTCGTGATGCGCCCGTCTGTCGCAAGGCCCTGGAACCCGGGGATCACCGCAATCTCGCCGCGTTCCATCGAGGCGACAAGCTCATTCGCGTCGATGCCTTTAATCCGCGCACGGGCATGAGCTTCGATGGTCCGGACCGGCAGTTGCCAACCCAGCCAACTACGTGCCTTGGCCCCCACCGACTGGAGCGTCAGGGCCAAAAGACCCGAGGTGACCTGTTCGCCGCTTGCCACCACGACATCGTATTCGGCCGGATCGTATACCGCGTTGGCTTCGCGGCAGAAGTTCACGAGCCTGTCGGTCTCGCCCGCCATGGCGCTGACCACTACCGCCACTTCGTCGCCGCCCGCCGCCTGCTTACGCACGATATTGGCTACGCGGCGAATGCGTTCGGTCCCTGCCATGGAGGTGCCGCCGAATTTCATCACGATGCGGGCCAAGCGGGAATCTCTCCGTACTGGAATGCGTGGGATATGGCTGCTAGCCACGGCGCATGAGCGATGCAACCACGAGCCGTCCAAGCAATACTTCGGTCGGCCAAACGATCCGGCCGGACGAAGCCGCGCATTTTGGCAAGTTGGCCAAGGACTGGTGGGATCCGAAGGGGTCCAGCGCGATGCTGCACAAGCTCAATCCCGTACGCCTCAAGTTCTTGCGCGACGCGATCGACCTGCACTGGACGGGCGACGTTCGCGATGCGCAGCCTCTTGCTGGAAAAAGTGCACTCGACGTGGGGTGCGGCGCAGGGCTCCTCTGTGAACCACTGGCACGACTTGGCGCCGACGTGACCGGTGTCGACGCTGCCCCCGAAAACGTGGCGGCTGCAGCAATCCACGCCGAGCTGAGCGGGCTCAACATCCGCTACATGGCGGGCGAACTTGCTGGGCACGACTTCGGGACCTTCGATCTTGTCAGCGCGATGGAGGTGATCGAACATGTCGCCGACAAGCAGGCGTTTGCCGCGCAACTGGCAGCACGGCTGGCCGAAGGCGGGCTGATGGTTCTTTCCACCCCGAACCGGACCGTGCGGTCGCGCGCGCTCATGATCGGCGCGGCGGAGCGCTTTGGACTGATCCCAAAAGGGACTCACGAGTGGAGCGATTTCGTCACCCCCGGTGAACTGTCCGAGATTCTCGCGTATTCAGGTCTCACCATGGGCGCACCGAAAGGGATCGCATTTTCGCCAATGAAGGGCCTGCACCTTTCGGACGATTTGTCGCTGAACTACATCGTCACTGTCCGCGCGGCTTGAGCGACACTGCTGGATCGTCGGTGAAATAACCGTCGACCCCGGCAGCCTTGAGAAGACCGATCAGGGCCTCCACATTACCGCGCGCGGCCTCGCCGCCTGGGCTGCGCAGCGGCTCCGGCAGGAAGACGTTTTCCTTCCGAACTGTCCAGGCGTGCACTTCCAGCCCCGCTGCCTGCGCCGCCTCGATCAACCCGGTGGATGTCCCATCGGGATTGAGCAGAAGGCGTATGTCCGCACCTACCGCATCAGCATAGCTGGCTAACTCGGCCAATCCGCTGGGGGATAGCATCTCCTCGTAACGCAGCGGCGGTTCGTCGGCTGGTCCTTTTCCCGGCGTGGCAAGCAACACTAGCCTTGTGTCAATCAACAGGTCCAATCGGCGTAACGGAGCAACTTCAAAACTCTGCACGAAGACCGCGTCTTCCGCATCGTCCAGATCGGCTTCGCGCAGCGCTGTGACCAGGAGGTCGACGCTGTCGATGCCCGCTTCCTGCAGCAGGAAGGTCGGATGCTTCAGTTCGGGATACAAACCGATGGTGCGGCCCGTTTCGGCCTGTTTGCCCTTCACCAGTTTCACGATCTCGGCGAAAGTCGGCACAGAATAGAGCCCGTCGAAGCGTGCGTTGGCTGGTCGGATACCAGGCAGGCGCTCCTTAGCTCGTAAGGTGCGCAATTCGGCAAGGGTGAAATCTTCGGCGAACCACCCGCTCACCATGCTCCCGTCAATCGTCTTGGTCCGTCGGAGGTCGGCAAATTCCTCGCGCTCACCGACGTCCGTCGTATCCGAAAGTTCGTTTTCGTGGCGTGCGACGAGGTGAAGATCCCGGGTCACGACCAGATCCGGTTCGATGTAGTCGGCACCTTGATCTATCGCCCGCTCATAAGCGGCCAGTGTATGCTCTGGCCGCTCCCCACTCGCGCCGCGATGCGCGATTACGAGCATCTCCTGCGCGCTGGTCGCGACCGGGCTGGCAAGGATAAATAGTAACGAAATCTTGAGCACGAATCGGCTACATAATTTCGTCATGTTCAAGAAGCTCCTAATCGGTACGGCCATCGTGATGGGACTCATCTACGGGTCGGGGAATGATTTTGCATCCCTCAAGCAGCAGATTACCGGCAGTTCGAACGAAAATGCCCGGGGTCTGACCGCCGGTGACAACAAGGGTTGGGGCAGCGACAGCGGCTACTGAAACGCTGCCGACCAGTCATCTTCGGAAAAGCCCACCAGTACGCCTCCTTCATATTCGACTACCGGGCGCTTTATCATGCTCGGATGTTTCACCATCAAGTCGATCGCCTGTGCGCGGTCGATATCGTTCTTCTCCTCGTCAGGCAGTTTGCGGAATGTCGTCCCGCGCTTGTTGAGTAGCGCTTCCCATCCCGCAGCCGCGCTCCATGCCGACAGCCTGGCGGGATCGGCGCCCTCTTTCTTGTAATCGTGGAACGCATATTCGATACCCTGCGCGTCGAGCCATTTCCGGGCCTTCTTGACAGTATCGCAGTTGGGAATTCCATACATTGCTGGTTTGGTCATCGAGTCAGGTTTCTCTTCAGTTCCGGCCAATGTGAGTGTCGGCTTAGGCATGCCACAGAATTGCCGCTGCGGCGACACAGTCGATGAGGAGTGCCGGGAATACACCTGCCCAGGCATTATCGTATGGCGCGGTGCAGATTGGTGGCAATTGTCCGGCCGAGCAGGAAAGTAGGGTGAGTATATGTTGAGACAGGGCTTGGCATTGGCGAGCGCGATCGGGCTGGCGGCCTGTGCAACGGTTCCGGCTTCCAACGAAAGTCAGGCGTTCGCACCGGCTTGCCCATTAATTGGCAGTTTCCTCGGGAGGGCGGTTGCGGAAGGTCGAACGGTCGGCGCATCGACGCTGATCTGGAAGGACGGACGCGAGACTTGCTTCGAGACGGCGGGATTGGCCTCGCGCGAAGACGATCTTCCCTTTACGCGCGATACTCTCGTACAGATCTTCTCCATGACCAAGCCCGTTACCAGCGTAGCGCTTATGCAACTCTGGGAGCAGGGCAGGTTCGGGCTCGATGATCCGCTGTATTGGCACCTTCCCGAATACCGGGACCTAAAGGTTGCAAAGGACATTGGAGACGATGGGAGCCCGGTATTGGGTGATCCTTCACGACCGCCAACCATCCGCGACGTGCTGCGCCATACAGCAGGCTTCAGTTACGGAGATTCGGGCGAACCTGCGGACAGGGTCTGGGCGCAGATAGAACCGCTCTCGGCCGACAATACGCTCGCCGAGTTTTCCGAGAAAATGGCAAAGGTGCCGCTTCGTGCCGACCCCGGCACCCGCTGGATCTATTCCGCCAGCGTCGATGTGCAGGCGCGGCTCGTCGAAGTGTTGTCGGGAATGCCCTTCGACGAATACGTGGCTGCCAACATATTCGCGCCGCTTGGCATGGAAGATAGCGGATGGAAGCGCAAAAGCAGCGATCTTGGCCGATTAGCCCGCATATACGTCGCCGGTGAAAATGGCACGCTTAACCCCGTCCCGCGCGACAAATGGCTCGAAGCGAATTTTGCCGGGAAGCCGATGACAATGGGCGGCTCGGGCATCGTGACCACGGTGGGGGATTATATGCGCTTCGCCCGCATGTTGCTGAACGAGGGTGAACTGGACGGGCGGCGGATTCTAAAGCCAGCGACGATACGCCTCATGTCCACCGACATGCTCGATCCGCGCATATCCGCAGAAGATCGTTCGTGGCTGACGGGCAAGGGAAACGGGGGCTTTGGTTTCGGCTTCTTCGTGCGCACTGCGCCGCCCATTTCAGCGGAAGAAAACAAGGGGACGGTCGGTGAATTCTTCTGGGACGGCTTGCCATCCATGCTGTTCTGGGTGGACCCGGGACAAGATATGGCAGTCGTCTTCGCGGTTCAGAAAATCCCGTTCGACAACGCACTGCACCGGGACTTCCGTATCGCTGTCTATGGCGCAGATTATGCTGGTGTTCCGTCAGAATGAACCGATGGCGATGGTAAGCCTAAATGCTTCAGCTTCTCTGTCGTGAAACTCGACAGCTGACGGTCGTCGTCTAAGATGTCCGTATTCATTGCCTCGGACACAGGTGCGCATCGGCAATAGCTACCGCCAGTGCGTCGGCGGCGTCGGCTCCGGCGATCACCGCTCCGGGCAGTAAGACTTTCAGCATGGCCTGGATCTGATGTTTGTCCGCTCCGCCCGTGCCGACCACGGCCTTCTTCACCAGCCGCGCCGCATGTTCATTGACCTGCAGCCCTGCCGCACCGCAAGCGGCCAGCACTGCGCCGCGTGCCTGGGCCAGCTTCAGGGTCGATTGCGGGTTCTTATTTACGAAGACCTCTTCGGCAGCCGCGCGGCTCGGACAGTGCTGCGCAATGACCTGCGCCACTCCGGCTTGCAGCAACGCCAGGCGCTCTGCCATCGGTTCTTGCGCCCCGGTTGGAAACTCTCCGTTGGCGAGATGGATGATGCGCGAACCTTCGGCGCGGATCACGCCCCAGCCGGTACAGCTGAGCGATGGATCGAGGCCGAGGATAATCATCGCTTCACGCGTCTTCTAAAGCCCGATTCGCAATCCGAGGCGCCATGCCAGTGCGAGTAGAAACGCCGCGCCGAGCACGATGGCAATCACCCATTCGTGCGCCTTCACGGCGAAGCCTCTCAGACCCCGACCTTGTCCATCACCTCGTCCGAGATCTCGTAATTGCCCCATACAGTCTGGACGTCGTCGTCATCTTCCAGCGCGTCGATCAGCTTGATCAGCGTCGAGGCGTTTTTTTCGTCCATATCGACGGTGATGTTCGGCTTCCATGCCAGCTTGACGTTCTCTGCCTCGCCCAGCGACTTTTCGAGATCGCCTGCAACTTGATGGAGATCATCGGCAGCGGTCCAGATGGTGTGGCCGCCTTCCGAGCTTTCGATGTCCTCTGCGCCTGCCTCCATCGCGGCTTCGAGGACCTTGTCCTCGCCGCCCGCACTGGCTGGATATTCGATAAGACCGAGCCGTTCGAAACCGTGCTGGACGCTGCCTTCGGTGCCGAGATTTCCACCGTTCTTGCTAAAGGCCGTGCGCACGGCGGTAGCGGTCCGGTTGCGGTTATCCGTCAGCGCTTCGACGATGATCGCGCTGCCGCCGGGGCCATAGCCCTCGTAACGCA
>CAYPGL010000130.1:0-5710 GCA_964410035.1 uncultured Qipengyuania sp.
TTGGCCAGCGCGCCTGTGGCGATCACCATCACATCTGCAATGTATTCGTCGCCGCTGTCGCCCACTGCGCGGAAGGGCGATCCGCCAGCGATATCGACGTCGATGATCGTGTCCCACATCATCCGCGTGCCGACATGTTCCGCCTGCTTTTGCATCTGCTCCATCAGCCAAGGGCCTTGGATTACATCCGCGAATCCCGGATAGTTCTCGACATCGGTAGTGATGGTCAACTGGCCGCCGGGCTGAAGGCCCTGCACCACGATCGGCTCCATCATGGCACGCGCGGCATAGATAGCAGCGGAATACCCCGCCGGGCCGGAGCCGATGATCAGCATCTTGGTGCGATGGGTAGCCATGTGTCGTGTCTCATGATCGTGGGGGAATGGTGCGAGGCGGTTATATGGGGATTGCCTTCTTCGGAGTCACGCCACGAAGCGTTCGCGAAGCCGGTCCTTCAACAGATCGTCCACACCTAAGGCATCTTGGACAAAGGCATCAAGCGAACCATGCTGCTCCTCGACCTCTCGCCAGAAGGTGTGGAGATAGTCCTCATGCACCTCCAAGAGCGCTCGGATTGCGCCGTCGTCCAGCTTGCGGCCAAGCCTTTGTTCGATGCTCGGTACCGATTGAGAGGCGAGCACTTCGAGCGTCGGCGCGTCATTGGTGCGCAGGAATTCCGCCATCTGATCGTCCCGGCTGACACTCAGCACGTGGAGCATGAGCATAGCCGCCACACCGGTACGATCCTTGCCCGCGAAGCAATGTACGAGGCTGGCCCCGTCGCGCTCTGCCAATAGCCGGAAATAGCGCGAAAACATGGATATCATCGCCGGATTGCGCGGCATGCGGGTATAGACCGCGATCATGCGCTGGCGGGCGAACTCCTCGGTCGTGATGCTCTCGTCCACGTCCATATGCGGGGGACTGGAACTGGTCTCTCCATCATGGAAGAAGACTTCGCCATCGAAGCCATCCGGTCGCCGGCAAGGATTGCGTTGACGTTCCGAACTGCCGCGCAGATCTATAACGGTGCCGATGTTGAGCGCCTTCACAGCAAGCAGATCGGCCTCGCTTGCTCCGATATGTTGTCCAGAACGCCATAACAGCCCGGTCTTCACCTTGCTCCCGCCCTGCGTCGTCCAGCCTCCATAATCGCGGAAGTTGTGAATGCCTTCGGTGTCGAGGAATGGATCGCGAATCATGTAGACGACCGTGACAGCCGGGCTCGCGGGGGGCCAGCTACAAAATCATGCCGAGAACGATATCAGTGCGGAACGTTGTCGAGATCGCTCAAAAACGTTTCAGTCCAGTTCTGAACATTGTCATCCCGCACCGTCACGATCAATTTGTCGTAACGCCGTTTCCGCTCTTCAAGCGGCATGTCGAGCGCAACCCGGATCGCGTGCGCAAGGTCGTCGGGACTGTGCGGATTGACTAATACCGCGTCCTGTAATTGCGCTGCAGCTCCGGCAAACTGCGACAGGATCAGGACTCCCGGATCTTCCGGGTCCTGTGCGGCAATATACTCCTTGGCGACGAGGTTCATCCCGTCGCGCAGGGGTGTGACAAGCCCAATTTTCGCTGCGCGGAAGAACCCAAACAATTCCTCGTGGCTGTAGCCCCGGTTAACGTAGCGCACGGGTACGACATCGACTTCGCTGCGCGCACCGTTGATCTGACCGGTCTTTTGCTCAAGCGTGGCGCGAATTATCTGATAGCTTTCGACATCTTCTCTGCTCGGCGGCGCGACCTGGACGAACACGAGATCGCGAACACGCTCGGGATATTTGTCGAAGAACCGCGAAATCCCGTCGAGGCGCTCGGGCAGGCCTTTGGAATAGTCCAGCCGGTCGACGCCGATCATCGCGGTACGCCTGCGGGTCGAGCTCATCAGGCGCTGCTGGGCCTGACGCGCCGCGCCTGTCTCCCCGAGCCCGCTGAAATTCTCCCAGTCGATGCCAATGGGATAGGCCCGGGCGATAGTGGTCCGCCCCCCGAGCGTAACGGAACCGCTCTCTTCGTCCACATCGGCGCCAAGTTCCCCATGGCAGTAATGCAAAAAGCTTTCGAGCCATTCCTGCGTTTGAAAGCCCACAAGGTCATAATGCAGCATCGTGCGCACAAGCCGCTCGTGATAGGGCAACGAGACGAACAGCCGAGTTGCGGGCCACGGGATGTGCAGGAAGAAACCTATTCGGTTTTTGCACCCGCGAGAACGCAGACGTTCGCCAAGGGGAACAAGGTGATAGTCGTGCACCCACACGACATCGTCAGGCTCGATCAACGGGGCGACAAGTTCCGCGAAACGTTCATTGACCCGCTCATAGCCCTTCGCCGTCTCACGCTCGAACTTGGCGAGATCGAGACGATAATGGAACAGCGGCCATAGCGTCGAATTGGCGTAGCCGTTGTAATATTCCTCGATATCCCGTTCGGAGAGGTCGATGGTGGCGGTAGTGACGGCATCGGTCGTCTGGGTCGAAATATTGCCTGTGCGGCCACTTTCGCTTTGCTCTCCCGACCAGCCGAACCAAAGGCCCTGCCGGTCCTTGAGCGCAGAATGCAGCGCGCCTGCCAGCCCGCCCTGTGCGCCAGCCGCGCCGCGCGCCTTGGGTACGGCTACGCGGTTGGAGATAACAACAAGACGGGCGTCGGCACTCATCGCACTTCGCTCCAACTCTTCGAAAGGTGACCGGCTGAGTTTATAATACCTACCAGCGAGTAGGTCTGGGGGAAGTTCCCCCAGAGTTCGCCGGTATCGTAATCAAGGTCTTCGCTGAGCAGACCGGACTGCGTCGTATGCTCGAGCATGGCCTCGAACATTTTTCGCGCCTCTTCGCTCCTGCCCGTGAGATGCAATGCCTCGATAAGCCAAAAGGTGCAGACATTGAACGCGGTTTCAGGTGCGCCGAAGTCGTCCTCCGCGGCATAGCGTAACATGTGATCGCCGCGTCGCAATTCGCGTTCGATAGCTTCGAACGTCGCCAGAAAACGCTCGTCGTCGGGCTTCAGATAGCGAAGCTCGACCATCTGCAGCAGGCTGGCATCGAGGTAATTGCTTTCGAAGCTGGCGACATAGTGGCCGTCTTCCTCGCTCCAGGCCTCGGCATCGATCTTGGCGCGGATCGCGTCTGCGCGCTCTTTCCAGAACGCGACCCGGTCCGCCTTGCCCAGCCGTGCGGCCACCTTGGAAAGACGGTCGCAGGCAGCCCAGCACATTACTGCGGAATAGGTGTGGACCTCCTGCCGCGTGCGAAATTCCCAAAGGCCGGCATCGGGCTTGTCATGCTTCGCCCACGCCGCTTCTCCCACTTCTTCCAGATGGGTGAAATCGCGGTCGTCCGCCATGCGCAGGAGGCGCGTGTCGAAGAACGCCTGCGCGGTCGGCAGCACGATCTGACCGTAACAATCGTGCTGGACCTGTGTGTAAGCCGCGTTGCCGATGCGTACGGGGCCATTGCCGCGGTAGCCCGCAAGGTTTTCGGCTTCGAACTCGTGCAGTTCGGCCAGGCCCATTACCGAATAGAGCGGCTGGATTTGCCCGCCCCCTGCCTGGTCGATGATGTTGCGGAGGTAGGCGAGGTACTTTTCCAGCACGTCCAAGGCGCCCAGCCGGTTCAGTGCCTGCACGGTGTAATAGCTGTCCCGGATCCAGCAGAACCGGTAGTCCCAGTTTCTCTGGCTGCCGGGTGCTTCCGGGATAGAGGTAGTCAACGCAGCCACGATCGCGCCGGTTTCTTCGTGCTGGCAGAGTTTCAGGGCAATGGCGGCGCGAATGACTTCTTCCTGCCATTCCAGCGGAATGTGCAGGCCCCGCACCCAGTACTGCCAATATTTCCTCGTATTCGCTTCCATTCTGCGAACTTCGCTGCGGATGTTGCCGACGAAAGGCTCGTCCGGCCCGAGAAAGAAATGCTGGTCGCTTTCGACGCGGTAGCTACACTCTTCGAGAATGTAGCCGACAGGCGCATCGGTGGTGAGGCGCATCGTCTGATCGCCGAACAGGTAACGAATGTGGTTCGTTCCGCTTGTGGTCTTGCTCAGTTCTTCCCCGTAATTGCGCATCGGGGCGAGACGAACACGCAGGCGGGGGGCACCAGAAACCGGCCGTGCGATCCTGATGAATGCCACGGGGCGATACATCCGGCCCGATCGCTCAAAACGAGGTGCGAAATCGTAGATATCCAGCGCGCTGCCATCTTCTGCTTCGAGGCGCGTCACGAGGATCGGCGTGTTGCGGACATAGTGCTGCGTAGCGGAAACTTGTCCTTCCAGTTCGAACCGCCAGACACCCTCGTCCTGCCGGTCGCCGTTCAGAAGCGAACAGAAAACGGGATCGCCGTCTACGCGTGGGACGCAGCCCCACACGAAGCCGGCCGCCTCGTCGATCAGGGCGCTGACCTGGCAATTGCCAATGGGAAAAAGTTCGAGGTTCGGTTCGGTCATAGATCCAGCCATTTGTGCACTGCCGCAATATCTTCGAGGTGATAGCGCGCAGCGTCGCTATCCCGTTCCCCGACGGCAATACCGAAACCCGAGAATTCGATTGCGGCGGCCATGCCGTCTTCGTCGGTCGTGTCATCGCCGATGAAGATGGGCATGGAACCGGTGAAAGGCTGCTCTGCCATGAAGGCCCGCACGGCCCCGCCCTTGTCCGCACCTGGACGGACGAGTTCGGCCACACCCTTGCCGCTGGTCACGCAAAGATCGTGGTGCTTCGCGACGTCGCGCGCAAAATCGAGGGTTGCCCGGGCTTTTTCGGGCCTTGCGCGGAAATGCAGCGCCCCGCCATGCGACTTCGTTTCATAGAAGAGATCGTGCATTTCTGCATATTCGCGAAGCTCGCTCACACAGTCGTCCGACAAACCTTCCGGCTCGTCGCCCAGCCTCGAACCGTCGGACAGGAGCCGCGACGCCCCGTGCGAGCCCGCGCGGCAAAGCCTTACCTCGCCCAGATGCGAAGCGAGATCGTCGAGAGCCCTGCCCGTTATCAAGGCAAGCCGGCCGTTCAGCCGCTCGTGCAGGCGGTGAAGTGCGTCGGCCAGACTGCCGGGTACATGGATGTCCCCGGGTTCTGGCGCGATCTCGATCAGGGTTCCGTCGAAGTCGAGAAACAGCGCCAATGGACCTGCTGCGAGCAAGTTGGCGAGAGGGGGCGGAGATGGGAGCGAAGAGGGGCTGGCCATCGGCAGTGGCCTTAGCGACCTCTTGGCGAAGGTCAAACGATCAGGTTTCAGCCACGGCCCCTGGATCAAGGATCAAATCGCCATTCTCGACCCGCCAGCCCTTGAGGCGGGAGAGGAAATTCATACCCAGCACATTGGTATTCCCCAGATTGGGCGCGATCACGGCATCCAGACCTTCTGCAGCAATGTTCCCGAAACTCAGATTGCCGAGAGTGGTGAGTTCGGCGGTGACCGGTCCATTGGCGGTGCTCAGCATGACTGGCAACCCTCCCGTGCGAGGTTCGAGACCGGCACGCGCTGCCGCTTCTCCGGACAAGGCCGTCAGCGTGGCCCCGGTATCGATCAGGAATCTAGTGGGAACGCCGTTTACTTCGGCCACCACCCAGTAATGTCCGTCTGCCGCCATGGGCACGAGCGGGAGGATCAGGAGGAGCACGAGGAGGGCGACGAGCGTCCGGATCATGCGTCATCGTCCCGGGTGTCACGGGCGAGGGCGACCTTGCGGGTGAGGGCACGGCATGTCA
>CAYPGL010000131.1:0-5631 GCA_964410035.1 uncultured Qipengyuania sp.
GGCCCAGCGGGAAGGTCGCGGGCTCCCCGCGGTCGAAACTCGAATCGAAGGTCTCACCGTCTATGAAGGTGCCCGCATAATGCACAGTCACAGTGTCAGAGGCCTTCGGACGCACTGCCTCCCCCGCATATTCGACATAGCGCCAGCGTAGTCCGCCATCCACGTAATGCCAGCCGTCCTCGGCCTTGAGACCAGAGAGATAGGCTTGCTGCTTGCTCATCCACGCAAGATCCTGCGACCGGTCGGGCGCCTCCTGCTGCGCAATCGCTGCATGGAAGCCAACCGCCACGAAGGCCGCGCCGAGCGCAATCAACATCGAACGCATTATCGGTCTGTCCTTACCAGTCGTAGCCTTCAGGCAGTTCGCTCTCATCGATGTCGCGATAGCGGTCGCGCAGGCGGCTCTGGTGATTGTCCAATGGCTGCCTAACCCCGTCAATATAGACGGCCGTCGGCATGGAGCCTACCTCGAGAGGATCGCCATCCCAGACGACGAGGTCGCCCATCGCGCCTGCCGAAAGCGTCCCGGCGCGGCCGCTCATTCCGCTGATCTGTGCCGGAACGGAAGAGATGGCAGCGAATGCCTGGCCCCAGCTGAGACCCGCGGCCCCCGGTATCCGGGTGAGGGCAACGAGATTGCCTGCGTACTGGTTCAGGTTGCGCGGGTTCTCCATCGCTGAAGCATTGATCGCGACCTTCACGCCGGCCTGCACCATGCGGCCGATGTTGGATTGCGTCGCGGCCAGTTCCTCGAAATTCTGCGGCAGGTCGTCGAGCCCGTCGGCGATAACAGGCACGCCTGCAGCAGCGATGTCCTGCGCTGCAAGCCAGCCTTCGCTGGCACCGACGAGCACCATGTCCAGACGCGGAAACTCGCGTTTGAGTGCCAGGGTGCTGCGGATATCCGATGCGCGCTCGACCATGACGTAGAGCCGCTGTTCCCCGCGTACGACAGGAACAAGTGCGGCCGCATCGAACCGGGTGAGCAATACATCGTCGCCGCGCTCGGCATCCTCGCCCGACAGGCGTGGGTCGACCGGCATATCGTCACCCGTGGTGCTTTCCGCAGGGCGCGACGCGCGGCCCGGGATGCTCGCGTCCTCACCGAATTGGTTCGCTTCGCGCAGGGCGTTGCGGAACAAGGCATGGGCGGAAGCGCGACTGCCACCGGACAAGCGCGCGCCGCCTTCGCCCAGCGCTACCACTTGGAATGCACGCGGCATCACGACGGGATCGGCGTCCGCTCCGAGGTCGATGATCGCGCCCTGACCGCCGAAGATCGAACTCGACGGCATGGTCACGCTCGCCGCCCTAGTCACGCCGGCGGCGCGGTGGATGGCGATATGCTGCGAGTTCGGATTGACGATCGGCGCCACGTCGAGAGCGGCGCTGAAAGGTGAATTGCCTGCGCGGGTGTCATTCGATTCGCTGACCGCACCGACATCCCAGAGGCCGAGCGAGGTAACAGTCGCGAATAGGCCGGGGGTAACCCATGAACCCGTACCATCGACGGTATCGATCCCTGCGGGTACGGTGACGCCGGTGCCTGCTGCGACGATCCTCCCTCCGCGCACGACCACTGTGGCGCCCTCGATCGGTTCGGAGCCGTCACCGGTTGCGACAGTGGCATTGGTTATCGCGACATCTTGCGCCGAAGCGGACGAGGCGGCGAGAGCGGCGGCGCTGACCGCGAGTGCCAGAAGGCGCTTCATTTCACATCTCCTTCGCCCGGCTGGCCGAGCTCGAAATCGCTTACCGGGCGGCGGCTGCGGTCCATCGCATCGAACATGAGCGCGCCGTCGATCCAGACCTTCTCGGGCCGCGAATAGACGCTCAGCGGATCGCCGTTCCACAGGACGACGTCGGCCATCTTTCCGGGTTCGAGGCTGCCGGTCATCTCGTCGATACCCATTGCTTTGGCCGCGTTGAGGGTGAACCAGCCGACCACTTGCGCATCGGAAATGTCGATGCCCACGCGGCGTCCGGCCGCCTGTGCCTTCGCCGCTTCCTGATTGAGGCGCTGGATGCCATTCGCATCGTCGGAGTGGATGACCACGCACGCATCTTCGCGTTGCAAATAGGCGGCATTTTCGAGGATGCCGTCATAGGCTTCCATCTTGAAGCCGTACCAGTCCGCCCAGATCGCGCTGCAGACGCCGTTCTCACGCAGCAGATCGCCGATCTTGTAGGCTTCGACGGCATGGTGGAAGGCGGTGACCTTGTAGCCCATCTCCTTGCCCATATCGATCACCAGCGCCATTTCGTCGGCGCGGTAGCAGTGATTGTGGATGAGGATATCTCCGTCGAGAACGCCCTTGAGCGTTTCCTTCCCGATATCGCGCTTCTCGCCGTCATAGGCCTGCGCATCGAGCCACATCTGTCGATTGACGGCAAAATTGCCCATGCGGGTGGAGGGCGCGCGGCCCTTGCCGCCATAAACCCGCTTGGGATTCTCGCCGCAGGCCATCTTCATGCCGTAGGGCGCGCCGGGGAACTTCATCCCCTGCACCGTGCGTGAGGACACGTTCTTGAGCGTTACCGAACGACCGCCGGTAAGGTTCGCCGATCCGGGCAGGATCTGTAGCGAGGTAACGCCGCCATTGGCCAGCGCGCGGGTAAACCCGGGGTCCTGCGGCCAGACCGAATGTTCCGCCCAGACTTCGGGGGTTGTCGGGCTAGTCGCTTCATTGCCATCCGAATGCGCCTCGACACTCGGAGTGGGGTAATCCCCGAGGTGCGAGTGAATGTCGATCACGCCCGGCGTGACGAACTTGCCGCCCGCATCGATCCGATCATAGCCGTCCGTGGAGAGCGAAGAATCGCCGATCGCAACCACTTCGCCGTCGCGAAACAGGACTGTGCCGTTATCGATCTGTCCCCCTGCGCCGTCATAGACGGTCGCACCCACCAGTGCGGTCGGGCGCCCCGGATAGCGCTGATATGTGCTGGCATAGGGTGCGCGGCCGTCTTCGCCCGTGGGCGCGGTCCAGTCGGCATCCGAAGCCGCGGCGCGGTCCGTGTCGGAGCCGGTAGTGGCGCAGGCGGCGAGGCTCGCAGCCAGCGCGAGCGGAACAAGTCTTTTCATGCAATCCCCCAATCGAGAACGGGCCGGAGCATTGCTGCCCCGACCCGTACCGTCAATGGACTTTGGTCGAGGAAAATCGCCCATCGGACGATCCTCCTCTTTTTATCAGGCACGCGTTGTCGGGTGGACGCCCGCTTCCTGCGCTTCGAGACCTGCCTCGGCGTGGCCCTCCAGATTGTCGTCGCGGATTGTGTCGAGGTGCATCAGCTTCTTAATCAGCGGGCTGACGACCATCACGGCAATACCGATGCCAACCGCAAACCAGCCCACCGTGCTGTAGACACCGAGCACGACTTCCTTGCCGGATTCTTCCCCGACGCCTTCCGCGCCAGTGGCGGACGCGATTAGGCCGGCGGCGAAGTTACCTGCAGCCGAGGCGAAGAACCATGTGCCCATGATGAGCGAAGCCATATGTGTTGGGCTCAGACGGTTCATGGCCGAAAGGCCGACAGGCGAAAGGCACAGTTCACCAGTGGTGTGCAGCAGGTAGATGAGGAAGATGAAAATGACCGGCGTGGGCACATTCACTCCGGCGCCCTGAGAGCCCCAGACCAAGACAAGGAAGCCCAGGCCCACCTGGATCACGGCCAGGCCAAACTTCAGCGGAGTGCTGGGTTCCTTGCCCTTGCGTGCCAATCCCTGCCACAGCATCGCGAATATCGGAGCCAGTAGCACAATATAGATCGCGTTGATCGACTGGAACATCGATGCATTTACGCCCTGTGTGTCGACATGACGATCTGTAAACAGGTTGAGCGACGAACCCGCCTGTTCGAACAATGCCCAAAAGACGATCGAAGTCAGGATGAGGAACATCGCGGCAAAGATGCGGTCTCGCTCTTCGCTCGGCAGCTTCGTAACTGCGGTGAACAGCACGAACAGGACCAGGCCGCCACCGAAGACGCCCAGTACCACGCCAACAAGTTCCTGATACTGAATCGCGGCCCAGCAGAGCGCAACCATGGCAAGGCCGGCGCCGTAGATGGCCCATTCCTTGCCGCCCTTGATCTTCGCCGGGTCCTTGGGCTCGCCCTTGCCGAGAAGCAGGGGCTTGCCGATCACGAAGAAGACGAGGCCGAGCAGCATGCCGAAACCGGCAAGACCAAAACCGTACTGCCAGCCATAGGTCTGGCCGAGATAGCCGCAGATGATCGACGCGGTCGCCGCCCCGACGTTAATGCCCATATAGAAAATGGTGTAGGCCGGATCGCGGCGCACGTCGGTGCGTGAATAGAGCTGGCCGACGATTACCGAGATGTTCGCCTTCAGGAAGCCCGAACCCACGATGATGAGCGCCAGAGCAAGCCAGAAAACGTTGATGATGGGATCGGCTTGGCCGCCGCTACCTTCGAAAGCCATGAAGAAGTGGCCGAAGGTCAGCAGCACCGCACCGAACAAGACTGCCTTGCGCTGTCCGATGTACTGGTCGGCAAGATAGCCGCCCACCACGGGAGTGATGTAGACCAGAGCAGTGTAGGCACCGTAGATGATCGATGCTTCGCTATCAGAGAACAGCCAGTGCTGTACGAGGTAGAAGATGAGTAGGGCGCGCATGCCGTAGTAGGAGAAGCGCTCCCACATTTCGGCCATGAACAAGAGGAACAGCCCCTTTGGGTGTCCAATAACCTCTTCTTGCGGGCGCGTGATAAGCACCGTTCCGCCAATGAGAAATGCTGCAAGCGCGACCACTGCAACCCTAAAAGTCCACATTTCGAACGCTGAGCCGAATGTGAAGAACATGCCTTCGACCATAAGATTCCGGTGTCCCTCTAACTATTATCCGGAAGGCCGCGCTTTTGCGCTGCTGCTCCCCTCGAAGGCGCGCACCCTAGCGACTCGCGCGCTCATGTGAAGCATTAGTTACACTAGCGACCACATTCTCGTTTTGACCTCCATGCTGTCCCGGGAACCTTGCGCGCGGCGCTGTATTATGGCACTGATGCACTATCTACTGTCCGGGAATTCTTAATGAGCAACCAGTCTAAACCGGTGTATCTCAAGCTGCGCGACATGATTGCCGCCGCGATCATCGATGGTCGCTACAAGGAAGGCGAAATGCTGCCGTCGGTACGGGCGTTGGCTGCCGAGCAAGGGGCCAATCCCCTGACGGTTGCAAAGGCTTATCAGCAGTTCCAGAACGACGGTTTGGTCGAAGTCCAGCGCGGGGTCGGCATGTATGTCGCAAAAGGCGCCGCAGCGGAGCTTCGACAAAGCGAACGCAAGGCGTTTCTCTCTAAGGAATGGCCCGAAATCCGCGAAAGGATGCAGCGCTTGGGGATCAGCCCTGCGGAACTCATTGCCGAGACATAGGCTTTCGATCTTTGAGGCTCTTGGCCAGCCATTACACGGCTTGCGGGAATCGCGAAATTCTGCCACTTAGCGTGATCAGGGACGCGGCTCGCAGCTGATCGACAGGTCGGCATGAAATAACCATATGATCGCAAGCAGGCGATCTGGAGAAAGCGCGAAATGATCCGATCCGAACTTCTCGCCGAGATCGCGGAAAGCAATCCCGAACTGCGCGCCGAAGAGGTGGAGCAGGTCGT
>CAYPGL010000132.1:0-5604 GCA_964410035.1 uncultured Qipengyuania sp.
ACAAGGCGCTGTTCCAGTGCAGCGCGATTGCCAATGCCGAGCGTAACGGCGCGACCCGCACTCCGGAAAGTGTAGAGCGGTGGGAATTATCGGGCGTGCAGGAGCCTCTGGACGGATTGATCGCGACGCTGCCCTACGAGATCGAGCGAGATGCGGACGGGGAAATTGTCATGGTCTCGGTGGCATGGGCCGAGCAATCTCTCCCTAGGATGGCGGTCCACGATTCCGGGAGGGGTTGTTCGCAACTTCCTGTAAATGGCGTCCGGTTGTCTTTTGCGACCAAAAGACCCGCCCCTGAATTTGAACGGGTTTCACTAGTGTCATCGGAACCGAAGATCGCCCCAGTATTCGGTCGGGCATTCGAAGAAGCCTATGGCGAAGGGACACGAACCACGGCGGTCTTGGCATTGCGCAACGGTGATTTGATCGGCGAAGAATATGCTTCCGATTTCGGCCCCGCGGTTCCGCAGCGTACTTGGTCAGTAGCCAAGAGCATCGCGGCTACCTTGGTGGGCGTGGCAGTTCAGGTTGGCGAAACGGAGGTCGAAAATTCTGCAGGAATAGGTCTATTTCCCAGCGACCAACGCTCGCTGATTACCATCGATGATCTCCTGCGAATGGCATCGGGCCGCTATTCGGATACTGCAGGCAATCGAACCGATCCTCTCTATTTCGGCGGAGCGACGGTAGAAGAAACGGCTTTGCATTGGCCGCTGCTGCACCAACCGGGCTCGGTCTATCGATATGCAAACAATGACACGCTGGCTGCCGTCAAGGCGATCGAGGGTTATCTGGAAAAGCAAAGCCCTGCGGAGATTGTCGCCAGGATCGGGATGGACCACACCGTCGCCGAAACCGATTGGCAGGGTGACTATGTGCTATCGAGCCAGGTCTGGTCCACCGCACGCGATCTTGCGAAGCTGGGTCAGCTGTATCTGGACGGCGGTGTTCTTCCGAGTGGCGAGCGTATCCTGCCTGAGAACTGGGTCGATTACGTTTCGTCGCCAACCGGGCCGCAGCCTGACGGTCCCTTCGGTTACGGCGCGGGGTTCTGGCTGTTCAACAAAAGCGATGGCATTCCTTCCGACACCTTTGCAGCCATGGGCAATCGCGGGCAGTTCATCGTAATCGTTCCAAGTATGAACGTCGTCATCGTCCGTCGAGGCGAAGATCCAGTCGGTTCGCGCTTCGACATAGCTTCGTTTACGCGCGATGTACTTGATTCTCTGAAGAATTAGATATTCATAAAAGATGCGCATAACCTGAACGAAAGCTGCAATCACGATTCAGCGTTATCTCACAGCGAATCGCCTAAAACCTCAATCACCGAGGCAATCCCGCCCCGGCAGAGATGAGGAGAACCTCACGTGACCAACTATTTCAAAAATTTCGCGAAGGGTGGGATCGCAACCGCTACCGTGGGCGCCATGGCACTTGCTGGAGCTACTCCCGCGCAAGCACAGGGCTATGACGATGACGATGGAATTTCCGTCGGCGACGTGATCGCGGGCGCAGTAATCATCGGTGGTATTGCAGCTATTGCCGGTGCTGCCGGCAAGGATCGCGATCATTATCGCGACGGACGCTATTACCGTGATGGACGCTACTACAATAGCGGCCGCGATTATCGCCGTGACGCCTATCGCTATCGGGGTAATCCGCGTGCTGCGGTAAACCAGTGTGTTGCTGCCGCAAAGCGCGACGCGAGCCGGTACGGGGGCTATCGCTATGCTCAGGTGACCGAGATCCGCGATGTGGACGACACCCGTTACGGCTGGAAGGTTAAGGGGCGCATCGTAGTCGATGGTAGCTATCGCGGCGGTCGTTATGATCGTTACGGATATCGTGATCGCGACGATCGGTATCAGCGCTGGAGCAACCGGGATAGCGGGAAGTTCACCTGCTACATCGAGCGTGGCCGGGTAAGCCATGTCGAATACAGCGGCATTCGCGGACTTCGCTAAGAAATTTTCAAGTCAACTTCGGCCCGGGCTTCATTGTCCGGGCCGTTTTTTGCGGTTCAGCCGCGCTAAAGCCTTGCGCGCGCATGAACCGGACATCGTGAGACGAATCGCACTAGGTGGGGTGCATTAACAGGGATCGGTCATGCCGCAATTGAAGAACCTCGCCGCCGCGCCCGCCTTGTTTGCTGCGCTTTCTCTTACCATTATGCCGGCTCAGGCTGCAGACCTGCCATCATCGCCTTCGCTGTCCGCACATGCTGTCGACATGCCGGTGTTCGATGTGGAAGCTTCGCAGACTGCCGAACATCGCCGCTATCATCGCTATCGATATCGTCGCGGACCCGGACTGGGGGACGTGATTGCAGGCGTGCTCATCGTCGGCGCGATTGCGCAGGTGGCCAAAGCTGCCACGCGCGATGACCGTCGCGACCGCGAGCGCGACTACCGCCGCGATGCGCAATGGGACGATGAGCGCGATATCGATCGCGCGGTGCGGATGTGTGTTGATGCCGTCGAGCGCGACCGCCGCGTCGAATCGGTCGAACGTGCGGATCGCACTGCGCGCGGATGGATGGTCGAAGGTACGATTTTCAACGGTGACCACTTTACCTGCTCCATTGACGAGGACGGGCGCATCGACCGCATCAATTTTAATCGCCGGGATGCAGGCTACGAATATAACGAGCCCGACTATGACAATGATTACGAGGGCGCAGCGGACTACCGGACCGATGATCGCGGCTACGATATCGACGACCGCGATGAAGACGACGGACAGTGGGACGACGATCGCTATGCCTCCGAATGGAGCCGCCTGGAAGGGAAAGGATTGGCGACACCAGGTCCTTCAGATCCTTCTTATCCCGGCGGTCCTACAGCGGCGGACGACGCGTTCGAGGGTGATCTCGAGATCGGCACCGGCTATCAAGGCGCCGGTACCTAATCCGGTTTTTGTCCTCGCTCGTCATAGGCGGGCAGGGCAAGATTCATCAGGATCGCGGCAAGCCGAAGGGCGAAACCTGCAAGCGCTGCCGCGATCCACGTCCACCAGTTCGTGATGTCGGCAAGCGTGCCGAGCACCGTCAGGCTGGCGGAAAGTGCGGCTGCGGTCACGTAGAGTTCGGGGCGCATGAGGATCGACGGACGCCCCGCCAGCACATCGCGAAGCATTCCGCCGACGGTTCCGGTGATCACGCCCATCAGCACGCTCGGGATGGGCGGAACACCATATTGCAGCGCCTTGGCCGTACCCAGCACTGCGTAGGCGGCCAGTCCGGCACCGTCGGCAATGGACAGGAACTTTCCTTCCCACCAGCGGGTCGGTGTGAACCAGGCGAACAGGGCCACGCCCAAGCAGATCGCCGCTACCCAAGGGTCTGTAATCCAGAATACCGGCGCGCCGATCAGCAGGTCCCGCACCGTTCCTCCACCCACACCTGTAACGAGCGCAAAGAAGGCTAGCGTGACAAATGTTTGCCGTTCCTTGGTCGCCACCAATGCGCCCGTGAGCGCGAAGATCGCCACCCCGGCCAGATCGAGCCAGTCCAGAACCGGGGTGAGGATCTCTTCGTTCACGACGGAACAGCCACCCGAGCCTTGCGCCGCCGGAACATGAGAGCGCAGCCGAGCAATGCGCCGAGAATCGAAAGCAGTGCGAAGAAGATCAAGATCGGGTGGCTGGTATCCTCACGCGTTTCCAGGTCCATGATGTGCAGGCCCCACATGAGATCGAAGGTGCGCCACCATTGGGTGCGCACCGCCTCGATCGCGCCCGTTTCCGTGCCGACATAGACATGCGTACCGTCTACCAGAGCGACCTGCCACACGGGTATCGGCCGGCGGAAGTCGAACGGCACGTCTTCGGCGGCGTAGCGAGCAGTGCCGACCACCTCGTCACCCCCCACGATGCCTTCCTCGACGATTATGCGCGCCTCGATCTCCGAAAGCGGCGCCATCTTCGCGCCGTCCGTACGGTAACGCTCGCTTGTGCCATCCATATAGGTAATCCGCGTCACCGTTTCGCCCCGCTCGACTTGCGTGGTTACCGAGCGCACCGGTGCAGTGCTCTCGGCGGGCAGCGAAACCGCGATATTGGTATCGCGGGGAAGGGCGACTTCCGCCACCTCCTTGCGCAAATGGTCGCCGCGCACTTCCTCAATTGGTTTGATTACCATCACCAGTCCGGTCACCGTCCACATGAGGACCGGAACCCCGACCAGCCAGCCAAGCCAGATGTGCCATTTTGCAAAGCGCTGCATCATGCGCTGATTTGCCATTCAATTCGCTCCCGTCGTCGGCGCGGAGGTTTGGCGATCTGTGATCAGGAGTGCAAGACCCGGCCGATCTCTTCCGCGGTCTGAATGCACGAAAGGTCTGACCAGCGTGGGCCGATAACCTGCATGCCGCCGGGCAGGCCGCCGCTTTCCCCAATCGGCAGGACCGTCGAGGGCAGGTTGGGGAAGGTTGCGAGGCCCGCCCAGCATAGACCCGCTGCGCCAGGAACTTCCCGGCCATCGATCTCGATCGTCCCGTCGAACACGCGCGTCTTGTTGTTCGGGACCGCAAGGACCGGGGCAGGCGGCGCGAGGACGAAATCGTAATCTTCGAACACTCGCTCCCACGCGAGTTCGTTACGGGCCTGCTTGTCGAGAAGGTCGAACCAGTCGGTTGCGCTGGCCCGTTTGCCATCGTTCGCCGGAGCACCGCGCGCCATCGCGATGTTGAGCATGCGCATGTAATCGCCCTGCTGCCGCTCTAGATCGGGAATGTAGTCGCTCGACCGGCCTATCTTGACCCCGGCAGACCCCAGCGCAGCGGCGGCCTGTTCCATCAGCGTTCGAACCGCGCTGTCGGTAGGGCACGATGGGTGATCCGCGATCACGAGAACGTGGCAGGACTTGAGCGGCTTCCCGGGCTCCGGCAGTGGAAGGCTTGCGGTAATTCGAAGCAGTACGGCAAGGTCGGGAGCGTTGCGTGCCAGTGGTCCTGCAATCGACAGCGCGCCGTCATGTGCGCCGCGCCCGGCCATCATGGGATGTTCGTGACCCTGTTTGCTGATCAGGCCCCAACTCGTCTTGTGACCCCAGACGCCGCAGAAATGTGCCGGAACGCGCACCGAGCCGCCGATATCGGTGCCGAATTCGCAGGGGACCATTCCGCTGGCCACGGCAGCCGCCGATCCGCCGGATGACCCGCCGGGCGAGCGCTCGTGATCGTGGGGGTTGTGCGTTCGGCCATAGACAGGGTTGGCGGACTGCCAGTCGGCAAGATCGGGCGGGACGTTGGTCTTGCCCAGGAAAATGACGCCTGCCTGCTTGAGCAGCCGCACGACGCGAGCATCGGTGCTGGCGATATTGCGGGCGTATTCCTCGTGACCCCAGCAGGTTGGGAGTCCCGCGATATCGAAGCTTTCCTTGATGGTCATGGGTACGCCGAAAAGGGGCTGGTCCTTGCCAGCGCCTTTTCGGGTCATCGCCGTGGCAGTGTCTCGGGCGCGATCGAAATCGCATACGACGACTGCATTGATATGCGCATCGAGCTGTTCGATCCGCGCAATCGCGGCGTCCACCGCCTCAAGTGGAGAGATATCCCTTCGCGCGATCATCGCTGCAGCTTCCAGGGCTCCGGGCTGGTTGGTCAG
>CAYPGL010000133.1:0-5569 GCA_964410035.1 uncultured Qipengyuania sp.
TTTCCCATTCCGAAATTGTGGCGGAGGCGGCTGGCGGTATCATTGCCCTTTTCGTGCCCGATCAGCACGATCTTGCGCCCATTCAGCTTCGCGAAGCCGCCCATGATCGCTTCGTCCTCGCCGAAGGCACGATCTCCGCCCAGCGGCATGAACTCTTCGAATGCATACTCGACATAGTCGCGAAAGTGCGGGCGCGAAGGATGCCGCGCAACCTGCGTTTTCTGCCAAGGCGTAAGGGCTTCGTAGGTACTCTCCAGAAGCGTCGCGCTCTTCACTTCGAGCCGCTTCAGCTCGTTCGAGATATCGACTTCATCGCCTTCCGACGCTGCACGCAGTTCGGCGATGCGCTTTTCGAGTTCGGCGACCGGCTTTTCGAATTCTAGATAGGAAATCATCGCAAGTCCGCTAGTCGCTGCGGCGCACCTGCGCAAGCGGGTGGCGTTCATTGACCAACTTCACCAGCCTTGCGGCATCGACATGCGTATAGATCTGCGTGGTCGCAATATCGGCATGCCCGAGCAGTGTCTGCAGCGCGCGCAAATCCGCCCCTCCCTCCAACAAATGCGTAGCGAATGCGTGCCGCAGGACGTGAGGACTGAGTTTTTGGGGGGGCAGATCGGCGCGGACCGCAAGCTCCTTGAGCATCTGGTAAAGGCGGATACGCGTCAGGTGCCCACTGCGCGAAGGGAAAAGATAGCGCGACCCCGCTGGTCGGACTGCGAGCCAACGAGAAAGCGCCTGCTTTGCCCGCGTGCTGATCGGGACCAATCGGGCCTGTCCGCCCTTCCCTGTCACCGTGATGAAGGGTTCGTCGCGCGGGACGGACGCAAGCGGGAGCGACATGAGCTCAGTTGCGCGCAGGCCGGAGCCGTAGAGGAGTTCGAGCATAACGAGCAGCCGGACGGCTTCGGGTCTCTCACTCGCCGCCTCTTGTTCTGCGCGGAAAAACAGGGTCTCCACTTGGACATGTGTGAGAATCTTGGGCAACGGCCTGCGCGGCACCGGGCGCGGCAGAGCATGGGTCGGATCGTCCTCCCGCTCGCCCTCGTCGAGCAGAAATCCGTAGAATTGTCGGAGCGCCGAGATCTTGCGCGCCACCGTAGAAGGCGCCAGGGACGACCAGCCCTGACCAAGCTTCGCCAATTGCGCGGCGCTGGCATCCGCCAAGTCGCCGTTCAGTAATTCCTCTGCCTGATGCAGATCGCGGCCATAGGCGAGCAAGGTGTTTCTCGCCGCACCTCGTTCCGCAGCGAGCATCGCCAAAAAATTGTCAATACTGCTCAACTTAGGCGCGCGCGACCGCTTCCGCGGCGATCATTCGTGCTTCCGCCTCCAAACCGACCCGATTGAGCGCCGACACGATATGGTAGAGGTGGCGCGAGGTCATCTGTTCCCAGCCGGTGCCCTGCATGCCCAACCCGGCGAGGATCGCAACAAGCGCGGCATTGTCGGCCTCAGCCGCCTTGTCGATCATTACGGTCCAAGCAGTCGGGGCCGAGAGGTCAACTCCGAGCCGATCACTATACTCGCCAATGTTGCCCGCGTCGGTTCTTCCGAGACCCGCCAGCCCCGCAACAAACATGCGGGATTTTCGCTTCCTCGAGGAGTTGTCGCCGTCGATGAAGCTATCGATCGCTCCATCGGAAACCTGAGCGCTCTGCGGATCGGCCAATGCAAGCTGTGCCCAGCCGACAGAGCCTTCTTCAACTACATCCGACCAGCGCAATGCATCACGCTCAAGCCCGGCGGTGAGCATCGAAGCTATGAGCTGATTTGCATCCTCCGCAAATTCGTCGTTGGGCGTAAGGCGCGCCGCTGCATATGCCGTTAGGACCAGTCGGCCGTAATCCGCCTCACCGCCCCCCCACACATCCGTAATGGCGGCGAGCCTTTCGGCTGGTGCGGGATCGACATAGGCATCGCGCAGTCGCCTCGCGAGAACCGGACCGACACCACCGGTCTCCGCCTCGCGATTTGCGTAGATCTGCGAATACAGGTCGACCATAGCCTTTGCGGAAAGGATGCCGGAAGCCGCCGCTACATCAGCCCCGTTCAGGCGCTGGCTGGCCGGGATGGCCGGGATCAATGCCGAGGATTTGAGATAGTAGGGGCCGAGCGAATCGGCGATATTTTCGGGGATGGGTTCGCCCAGCGCATTTGCGAGAGCGAAGCGCCACGGGTTCATCTGATCTATGCCATCCCACTCGATGGTGACCGCACGGCGGCCCTGCCCCGCGGCACCCGCGAACCGCTGCGCCAACAGGACATCGATGCGATCTTCCTCGGTCTGATTCAGCAGGCGACGCAGATCGTTCTGCGCCGAGGTAGCTTCGCCCGCATAGGCGGAACAGATACCTTCCAGCATCGACCACTGGAGACCTTCGCCATCGACACCATCGAGCCGCACCAGCGGACAGGTTCCAACGATATCTGCTGTGCCCAGATAGGCACCGAGGGCCGCATTAACTAATGCGCCGTTGTAATCGGACGCGTCGACATCCTGTACCAGGGCGCGCGCGGCGGCATGCTCGCCCAAGGTATTGAGCGTGCTGGCCCTAAGTGCGGCAAATTCCACCGGGTCCATTCCGTCCGGCGCATTGAGCCGGCTCGCCAGCGTTCGTCGCAGGAGGATATGGCCCCAACGCGAGATAAGCGGCCCTTCCGTCGCGCCAAGAGCGGCACGCACGATCGACGCCGGTTGCCGCGCGAGCGAGGCAGTAGGCAAGCCGCCCTCACCGGGTCCGATCACTCCTATCTCGCTCGTCGAACGACGCGCTGCGGGCGGAATATCGAACCGAGGCTTGAGACCGAAAAGCTCGTCGAGTTCCTCGGTCGTCATCGCTTCGAGCTCGGCGACCGACGGGATTTCGGACAAATCCACATCCGAAGTGTCGACCGGCCTTGCAGCGCTCGGCAATGGCTGGACCATCTCACCGCTTTCCGGGGGTGTGGCCGGATTCGGCGAAGATGTCGGTGTCGGGGTCGGTGCGGGGGTTGGCGAAGGACTCGGCGCCGGAGTATCAAAGCCCGGCGGCAGGATGCTTTCTGGCGAGCGCTGGGCTAGGACCACGGTGGATGACAGCGCGAGCGCCGCGCCAGCCAGGAGAATGCCGCGAGTCATAGCGTACCCTCCGGAACTTCGACCGGCTGGCTGATCGGCCGCAAGGGCTCCTCGCCTCCGTCAATCCACGCGGCGACAAGAATTCCGACGATGATCAGCAATCCGAACCACAGAATGCCTGAACGTTTCACGGCCAAATTTTTCGTATCCTCGTGCAATAATCCGATGGCTTGCCCGCGCCCTAGCGCATCTATAGGCCGAGCGGCAATGAGCAACGCGCACTCTATGACCGGCAACGGTGGGCTCGCCGCTTCAGCGGGGCGGATCGACCGTCCGCTCGTGCTCGTCGGCCTCATGGGCGTGGGCAAATCCACCATAGGCCGCAGGCTTGCAAATGCTCTCGACCGCAGCTTCGTGGATGCCGACGAGGAGATCGAGCGCGCAGCCAACCGCAGCGTTTCCGAGATATTCGAGGCTCACGGAGAAGCCTATTTCCGCGACGGAGAACGACGCGTGATCGCGAGGCTCATTGAGGAAGGTTACGGTGTCATCGCGACCGGCGGCGGAGCATTCGTCGATGATGCAACCCGGGCGCTGGTGCTGGAACAGGGCATTGCGATCTGGCTCGATTGCGAGCTCGATACGCTGGTCGAACGTACATCGCGCAAGAATACGCGTCCGCTGCTGAAAGCCGGCGAACCACGCGCGATTTTGCAAGGCCTCAAGGAAAAGCGAAGCCCTGCCTATGCGCAGGCACAAATCCGCGTATTGACCGATGACGGGCCCCACGATGCGACGGTAAAGCGCATTCTCATGGAGTTGGCCGCGTGGCGCTAATTCCGGTCAAACTAGCGGGGCGCAGCTACGAGGTGCGCGTGGGGCGCGGTTTGCTGGCCAATGTGGCCAGCGAGGCCGCATCGTTCCTGCGCAAGACGCGGGTGCAGATCGTCGCCGATGCCAATGCGAAGGCGCATTGGGGCGCGGCTATCGATCGCTCCCTGTCGGCGGCAGCAAAGGAACCGCGCTGGTACGAGGTCGAGCCCGGCGAAGGTTCGAAAAGCTGGGAAAGCCTTGCGAAGCTGACCGACTGGTTACTGACCGAAGGCGTCGAGCGGGGCGACCATGTCCTTGCGCTGGGCGGCGGCGTCGTGGGCGACCTCACCGGCTTCGCCTGCGCTATCCTCAAGCGCGGCTGCGGTTTCGTACAACTGCCCACCACCCTCCTCGCCCAGGTCGACAGTTCAGTTGGCGGCAAGACCGCGATCAATACGTCAGCGGGCAAGAATCTCGTTGGCGCCTTCCACCAGCCCTCGCTGGTGCTGGCGGACCTCGATAGTTTGTCCACGCTCACTGCGCGGGAACTCCGGGCAGGCTATGCCGAAGTGCTCAAGTACGGCGTGCTGGGCGATGCGGATTTCTTCAACTGGCTGGAAGAGCACGGAGAGCATGTGCTGGCTCTCGAAGCCGACGCACTGGAACAGACGGTCGCGACCAGCGTGGGTGCCAAGGCGAGAATAGTCGCGCAAGACGAGCGCGAAACCAGCGGCGCGCGTGCGCTTCTCAATCTCGGACATACCTTCGGACACGCGCTCGAGGCCGAAACCGGGTTTTCCGACCGGCTGCTGCATGGCGAAGCCGTTGCGCTGGGAATGGTCCTCGCAGCGCGCTACTCGGCGCGGCGCGGCGAGATATCGCTGGAAGACGCCACGCGCGTTACCCGTTCGGTGGATGTTGCGGGTCTCCCTGCGGAAATTTCAGCTCTTGGGCTCCACTGCAACGGCCGGAGGCTTGCCGATCACATGCTGCACGACAAGAAGATGGATGCCGGAACACTTCCTTTCATCCTCCTGCGCGGACTCGGCGACGCCTATCTCGCACACGATGTAGATCTTCAGGACGTTGCGTCATTCCTCGACGAGCAACTCCAGGCGCACTAATTAAAGCGAGCGTTCAACTCGCCCGCGGTTGCAGCCGCGTGATCTTGCCATCCCTTAGCGGCTGGTAGTCCGCCATCATAGCGTCATGTTCGGCGAAGAGTCGCTCGATCTCGCTACGACGATCCAAGATCATCTGGGCGATGCCCGGCGCCAGGCTTTCGCCATCGCCGATCTTGCCCAATACGCTCGCGAGGTCGCTCACCGTCGCGTCATTGGGTGTCTTGAAGAAATGCCCCTTGGTGTCGAAAAACCCTGTTCCCCTGTGTGCCATCTGTTTGCTCCTGCATGCTGTTCAACATGCGACTCGAAGGCACCCAGTATCTCCGCGGAAGCGAGTCGTTAAAAGCGCATTTACCAGGAACGTCCCAAATTGATCTGAAAACGCAAGAATCTTTCTTGCAGCCGCACGACCTGTTGCGCGAGAATTTGGTCAAACATGAGCGAGAGAGGGCTATTCGAGTTCGAGAATGACCTCGTCCACCGCGAGACTGTCCCCCTCGGCAGCGTTGATCTTGCCCACCACTGCTTGCTTTTCGGCGCGCAGGATGTTCTCCATCTTCATCGCCTCGAC
>CAYPGL010000134.1:0-5466 GCA_964410035.1 uncultured Qipengyuania sp.
GGCGATGGGCTGCTCGCTGTTCGAGGTCAAACCGGTGACATGGTCCGCCCCGCCGCGCGATGTTTTCGACGCGTTGCTGGTGGGCAGCTCTAATGTCTTTCGCCACGGCGGAAGTTCGTTGGACAAGCTGGAAGGCCTGCCCGTCTACGCGGTCGGCGAGGCGACCGCCGAAGGCGCGCGCGAGAAAGGCTTCATGGTCACGCTGACAGGCAAGGGCGGACTGCAGAACGTGCTCGACGATGTTGCGGGCCGCGATCTTGCGTTTCTCCGCCTGGCTGGGGAAAAAATGGTCGCCCTGACGCCGCCCGCGGGCATCACGATAGAAACCCGCGTAGTCTACCGGACCAAGCCAATCGAGATGGCACCGTCGATCAGCAAGGTCATGCGCGAAGAGGGTGGGGTGGCCCTGCTGCATTCGGGCGAAGCGGCCCGCCGACTGGGCGACGAATGCGAGCGTTTGGGTATCGACCGAGAGTGCATTACAATTGCCGCGCTTGGTCCTCGTATAGCGGGCATTGTCGGCAAGGGGTGGGAGGGGGTTCACACCGCTGCCCAACCGGTCGATGGCGAGCTACTGGTCTTGGCTAAGGCTTTGTGCCAAGGCTGAGCGCCGGGAAAGATGCGGCGCCAGGATTGCGGCGCGCGGGTCGCGGATTGGAGTGAAATGGACGAGTTTTCGAGCAACCGGCTCAAACGTACCAGCACGCGGCCCATGTTGCTGGCTGTGGTCGGGTCTTTCGCGATGGGCGCAGGGCTGGTCGGATATATAAGTTGGCGTACCAATCCGGCTGCGGAAGAGAATGTGGCGGGGACACCGCAAAGGGCGGTGGCCACTGAGGCTGCCGACGAACGAAGCCCGTCGCCGACACCTCGTGCGACCGAAACCTCTTCCGCGCAGGACGTCGAACAAATGGCGGAAACTCAGGGCGGGATCGACCAGCGGCTGGCGGCTGCCGAACAACGCCTGTCTCGCCTCGATCTGCAGGCGCAGGCAGCTGCAGGAAATGCGGCTCGCGCCGAAGGGCTCCTGATCGCTTTCGCGATACGCCGTGCCATCGAGAAGGGCGCGGAGCTTGGTTATCTTTCCGACCAGTTGCGGCTCCGCTTTGGCGATGCCCTGCCCAATGCGGTCAATACGATCCTGACCTTCTCTCGCGATCCCGTCACATTGGACCAGCTGACCGCGCGGCTCGACGGACTTTCTCCGCAGCTCCAATCGGGCGAAGATCGGGGCGGGCTCGAAAGATTCCGCGAGGAGCTGGCCGCGCTGTTCACCGTCCGCCGCGAAAGCGCTCCCTCGCCGCAGCCTGAAATGCGTATCGAGCGCGCCCGGTTGTTTCTGCTCAGTGGCCGGGTCGACAGCGCCGTGGCCGAAGTGCGCAATATGCCGGGCGCAGAGAATGCACAGGGCTGGCTGCGCGATGCCGAACGCTTTGCTGCTACTCAACGTGCGCTCGACCTCATCGAAACGGCCGCCGTGCTTGAACCGCGCCGCTTGCGCGACGGAGCAGGCAACCGGATTTCACAACCCAGTCCCGGTAACGAGTAGATTCAGCGGAAGGCTAGCTCAGGATTTCATGAGTTCGGGCACGTCGCCCGAAACGCCGCGCGCCTCGTCCATGAAGAAGCGCTTGAGCCAGCCGCTACGCTGGACGCCAGCCATGCCGAGACGGCGGATGGCGCTGGCGGCCTTGCCGGGCACGCCGAAGAGGCGGGTGAGCGTGTCCGTAGCGCCCATGACCATGATCGAATCGAGTGCGCGCCATTTTTCGTAGCGCTTGAGCACTTGCGCATCGCCCAGATCGAGTCCGAGCCTGCGCGCTTCTTCCAGGGCTTCTATCAATGCGCCCACGTCGCGCAGCCCGAGATTGAGGCCCTGACCGGCAATGGGATGCATTCCGTGCGCGCTGTCGCCCACCAGCGCCATGCGTTCGCTCACGATCCGTGCGGTGTGCTGGAAGCTCAGCGGGTAGGACGACCTCCCGCTGTTGAGTTCTAGCGTTCCGAGGATATCGCCCATTCGCTTCTCGACCTCGGCAAGGAAAGCACGGTCCCCCATCTTGAGGACGCCTGCCGCGTGCTTCTCGTCCACCGTCCAGACCAGCGCGCTGCGATGCTGGCCGTCGGGCCCATCGAGCATGGGGAGGAGGGCAAAGGGGCCGTCTTCGTAGAAAATCTCCCATGCGACGCCCTCATGCGGCTTCGAATGGTTCAGCCCGGTGATGATCGCACGGTGCGAATAATCCCAGCTCGCCATCTTGAGTTCGGCTTCTTCGCGGGTGGGCGAACCGCGCCCCTCTGCACCGACGAGGAGATTGGCTTCGAGGACCGTGCCATCGGACAGTATTGCGCTGACTGAAAAGGCATCGCGATGGCGGCTCGCCACTTCGACCGGCGCGTACGTGGCGATCAGCGGCTCGGCCTTGGCTGCCTCGAACAGTGCGATGCGTAATTGCCGGTTGGCGAACATCCGGCCCAACGTGCCTTCATGCGGCTCGGGACGAAAGTCGATCCGGCCCGGTTTCAACTGGTCGAGAACCGCAATGGCCTCGATCTGGCAGCCATGCGGTTCGAGGGCCTCTGTAAGGCCGATATTGCGAAACAGCCGCCAACTTGCCGTGGAAATCGCCGAAGCTCGGCCATCGAAGCCCTCCGCGGTCAGATCTGCAGGGTCTGCCCGATCGACGAGGTGGCTGGAAAGCCCCTTCTTCGCAGCGGCAAGTGCCAGCGTAGTGCCGACGAGGCCGCCGCCGAGGATGAGCAGGTCGCGCTTGTCTGTCATGGGTGCAGTCTCTAATGCGCAGGGCGTGATTGAAGCAAGCAGAATGGACACGGTGCGCGGCGCGCTGGCGCTCGTAGTGGCGGCGCTATTCTGTCTTCTGCCGGCAGTGCTGCAGGCGCAGGACGCGCGCTTCGGCGACGAGAATATTGCCGCCGAATTGCGCAGCGATGGCCCACCTAGGCCGGGCGAGACTTGGATGCTTGCGCTGCAATTCACACCAAAGAGTAAAGAATGGCACGGATACTGGTCCAATCCGGGCGACGCCGGGCAGGGCATGAAGCTCGACCTTGACCTGCCGCAAGGATGGACGGCTGGCGAACCGCTCTATCCCGTTCCGCAGACGCTGGTGATCGCCGGACTGATGAACCATATTTACGAGGGTCAGTATGCAGTGCTCGTTCCGGTCGAGGTTCCGGAAAGTGCGGCGGTTAGCAATGTCGTGCCGATCACCGGTTTCGTTTCCTATCTCGCTTGCACCGACCGAATCTGCGTTCCGCAGGATGCACGACTGGAAGTGCGCGAAGGCGGCGTTTTTAGTAGGTGGCAAGCGGCCGTCGCCCCGCAACTCGATAGCACCGCCGGTTACGAAATCACGCAGAACACTCTGCGCATCGGCCTTTCGCTGCCGGCCGATCTCGAACTGGGCGATCTTCACCTTTTCGTGGAGACGACGGAACTCGGCGGCGGCCTCACACCAGACTATGCTGCAATCCAAACCTTTATCCGCGAAGGGGATCTGCTGGTAGTGGAGATTCCCCTGAAGCAGGTTGCGGGGGTCGAGTCCGGAGCTCGGCCCGAAAGCATTTCCGGTATCCTGTCCTTCGGCGAGCGGCAGGGGGTCCGCTTTATCGCTGAACCCCGCGACGTCCCACTGGAAGGGGCTAAGCCGCTGAGCGGCCCGGTCGAGATGCCCGATCTGTGGGTGCTAGTGCTGGCCTCGCTGGCTGGCGGGGTCCTGCTGAACATGATGCCCTGCGTCTTTCCGATTCTCAGCCTGAAGGCGCTGTCGCTGGTAAAGGCGGGCGGAGACGAAGTGTCGGGGCGGTGCGATGCGCTGGCCTATACTGCGGGGATCGTGCTGGCCTGTGCCGCGCTGGGCGCGCTGGTGCTGGGCCTGCGTTCAGCCGGCGAGCAGGTGGGCTGGGCCTTCCAGCTTCAGGAACCCCGCGTGGTAGTGGGTCTCCTGCTTCTGGCAGCCGCGATCACGGCCAATTTCCTCAGCGTGTTCGAAGTTCCGGGCATGGCGCTTTCCGGCCGCAAAGCGTCGCCTGGGGGATCGTTTGCCACGGGCCTCCTGGCAGCCTTCGTAGCCACCCCCTGCACCGGGCCGTTCATGGCTCTCGCGCTGGGCGCGGCGATCGTCCTGCCACCCACCGAGGGGATGTTGATCTTCGCCATGCTTGGTATCGGCCTCGCGCTGCCCTTCCTGCTTGTCGGCTTCATTCCCGCCTTCCGCCGCCGTTTGCCCAAGCCCGGCCCATGGATGGAACGGTTCCGGCGCTGGATGGCGCTGCCGATGGGGCTGACCGCGCTGGCGTTGGTGTGGCTGGTCTGGCGCGTCGGTGGAGCGCAATACCTGATCATTGCCGGGGCCTTCCTGGGTATCCTGCTGGTCCTGCTTTATCTCGCGGGCCGGATGCAGCGAGATAAAGCGGATTCCAGCTGGCGGGCGGTGATGGCGGGAACACTGGTCCTGACCATCGTGGGACTTGCGCTGCTGCCCGAGCCGTCCGCGACTGCGCGCTCAGAAAGCGAAAGCTTGCTGGACCCTCTACCGTTTTCAGAGCGTGAACTCGCCGAAACGCGGGCCAGCGGCCAGCCGGTATTCGTGTGGTTCACTGCCGACTGGTGCGTCACTTGCAAGGTCAACGAAAGCGTGGCGATCGAACGCGAGGAAACTCGCGACGCTTTCGAGAAGGCAGGTGTTGTTACAATGCGCGGAGACTGGACAAGGCGGGACGAGGAAATCGCAGCTTTCCTGTCTGAGCAGGGAGCCGCGGGCGTCCCGCTCTATCTCTGGTATCCGCCCGGCGGGGAAGCGCAGCAACTGCCGCAGGTGCTTACTCCGGATTTTCTTGTGGAGTTGGCGGCGGAGTAAGCTCGGCAGCGCAGGCGGTGACAAATTCGCCCGGGGCGCGGCTTGCATTGAGTGTTACGGATCCCGCTCCCGGCACGGTCGCCTCTACTCGCCGGGGACCGGTCAGGACTTCGAGGCGCGGATCGTCGGCGGACAGCCTGCCGCGCCAGAGCCACCGATCCTCGTCCTCTTCGGCATCGATCCAGAGCCGTTCGACATGGCCATTGCCGATCAAAGCAAGCACTGCCTTCGCATTCGGGTCGGCAGCGACGTAGCGGGTATAGACTAGCGTGCCATCTTCGCACGCCAGCGACAGCAGCGGCGCATGTCCGGGCTTGCCATAAAGCAAACGCCCACTGGTTTCGCTCATCGCCCAGGCCGCGCCTTCGGTATCGGGTGAATCTATCGGTTCCGCAGGCGCGGTGCGCTCTTCGACTACTCTCGGACGGCTTGCGTAATCCTCCGAAGCGGGGGGATTGCACGCCGTCAGACACAGTACGAAGGGAAAGCAGGCGTAGCGAACCATTGGCGCTGCTATGCGCATCCCCTCAGGATCGTCAACGCGCCCTGATGATGCTTGATCATCCCGATAAGGAACAGCCGATCG
>CAYPGL010000135.1:0-5437 GCA_964410035.1 uncultured Qipengyuania sp.
CCGATAATGGTGGAAGCCGTACTGAATGTCGGAAGCCTTCCACCTGCGCCCCAATCGCTCGATGACGTACTCGTGATCGACGAGGCGGCGCGCAGGCTGGCGACGGCCCAAATGGAGACTGCCTGAGTTGGACGGTTCAATTCCCTTCTGGTTGTATATCGTTGGTTTCCCGCTGTTGCTTGGGCCGCTGGTGACGTTGCACGAGCTCGGCCACTATCTCGTCGGGCGGTGGTTCGGCGTGAAGGCGCAGGCCTTTTCGGTCGGTTTCGGAAAGGAGCTGGTCGGCTGGACTGACAAGCGCGGGACACGCTGGAAACTCTGCGCCCTGCCGCTGGGCGGCTATGTTCAGTTCAAGGGCGACATGGACCCCGCCAGCATCCCACATCCCGATGAGGCGCAGAAGGCTACGCCCGAGGAGCGGGACGGCAGTTTCCACCATGCTTCGCTGTGGAAGCGGGCCCTGATCGTCTTTGCCGGCCCGGCGATGAACATAATCATCACGCTGGCAATCTTCGCTAGTTTCTTCGCGTTCTTCGGCAAGCCGGTTTCCGCCGATCCCAGCGAAACCAACGTGATCCAGAGTTTTGCCGAACAATCCGCCGCGCGCGAGGCGGGGCTGGAGGAGGGCGACCGGATCGTCGCTATCGATGGCGACAGGATCAGCCAGTTCCAAGACATCCAGGACCGCGTGCTGATGTTCCCCGGCGAGACGATCGAGGTAGACGTCGATCGCGGTGGGGAAATGGTGACCATGCCGGTCACGATCGCCGACAGTTTGGAAACCGATCGTTTCGGCAACTCCTCGCGAGTCGGTCGGCTCGGCATCTATTCTACCGGCTTCGCTTTTGAACCTGTCGGCATTGGCGAAGCGGTCAGCCTTTCCTTCGTTCAGTCGGCCAATCTGGTCGACATGATGGTCACGGGTATCAAACAGATCATCGTCGGGGATCGGTCGGTCAAGGAGCTCGGCGGACCGGTCACGATCGGCAAATATGCGGGCGAGCAGCTGAGCATGGGGCCACTCGCTTTCATCAATTTCGCCGCCCTGATCTCGCTTAACTTGGCATTCATCAACCTACTGCCAATCCCCGCGCTCGACGGCGGGCACCTGGCTTTTTATGCGGCAGAAGCAATCCGCCGCAAACCGCTGGGTCCCCGCTCTACGGAGGTGGCCTACCGGGCCGGTGTGGCACTGGTGCTCGCACTGATGGTTTTCGTCACCTTCATCGATATCGCCAAACTTCCCTTCTTCGGGAATTAGGCGGGGACAGGCCGTGTTGCGCAAACCTCAAGCGGCGCGTCACGACTTGATCGTGGAGCCCGCATCGGGCAGGGGGCCAATCGGCTGCCTGCATGTGGCGGGCGAGGTACTATTTCAAGGACGGGAACCCCCTTGTCGATGACTGGATTTGCGATTGCCGCGGGCAATAGGAATACGCGGACCACGCGTCTCGTGGCCGGCCTGCTTGCTGGAACGATCATGGGCAGCCTGCCGACGACGGTGTTCGCGCAGGACACGTCCGAAGAGCCGGAAGCCACTCAGCCGACAGCGGTTCAACAACAGGACGTCGTCCGCACGATCGCCGTATCGGGTGCGCAGCGTCTCGAGCCGCAGACGATACTGTCATACATACGGTTGCGCCCGGGCGATGCTTATACGCAGGCTGCCGGCGACGAGGTCCTGAAGGATCTTTACGCTACCGAACTGTTCTCAAATGTCAGCGTCGCAAACGACGGCGGCAATGTGGTCATCACCGTGGTCGAAAACCCGGTAATCAACCGTATCCTTCTCGAAGGCAACGAGCGGATCAAGAGCGACAAGATCCTCCCGGAAATCCGGTTGGCTCCGCGCCAGATCTTCACCCGCTCCAAGGTTCGCGCCGACGTTGCGCGCATCATTGAGCTCTACAAGCGGCAGGGCCGCTTCGCCGCGACGGTCGAGCCGCAGATGGTGCAGCTCAGCCAGAACCGTGTCGACATCGTATTCGAGATCGAGGAAGGGCCAAAATCGAAGGTCCGCCAGATTAACATCATCGGCAACGAACAGTTCGATGACGGCGAACTAAAGAGCGAGATGGTCACCAAGCAGACCGGAGGCTTGCTCAGCTTTCTCAGCTCGAACACCAGCTATGATCCGGATCGTCTTGCCTTCGACCAGCAGAACCTGCGCACTTTTTATCTGACCGAAGGCTATGCGGATTTTCGCGTCGTTTCGGCCGTGGCGGAGCTGACGCCCGACAAGGAAGACTTCATCATCACCTATGTGGTGGAAGAGGGCGAACGCTATAAGTTCGGCGATGTCGAAGTGCAGAGCGAATTACGCGATTTCGACAGCGATGCACTGACCGAGCGCCTGGCGATGAAATCGGGAGATTTTTACAACGCCAAGCTGGTCGAAGACACGGTCGAACAGATGACGGACCTTGCCGGGACCTTCGGTTACGCCTTCGCCGATATCCGTCCCGAATTCCGCCGCAACCCAGAAGACCTCACGATGGATGTCACCTTCGTCCTGCGCGAGGCACCGCGCGTCTATGTCGAGCGGATCGACGTCAACGGCAATACGCTGACGCAGGACAAGGTCGTGCGCCGGGAATTCCGTGTGGCGGAAGGCGATGCGTTCAACAGCCTAGCCATTAAGCGGTCGGAAGCGCGCATCAAATCGCTGGGCTACTTCCAGGAAAACTTCGAGATCACGCAGGTCGAAGGCAGTGCGCCCGATCGCGTCATTCTGGAAGCCAATATCGAAGAACAGCCCACCGGCGAACTCCAGCTTTCCGCGGGTTTTTCGTCGCTAGAGCGGTTCATTCTTTCCGGTTCGATCCGCCAGCGCAACTTCCGCGGGCGTGGTCAGACGGTCGGCCTGAGCCTGAATTATTCGGGCTATTCAAAGTCGGCGCAGATCAGCTTTACCGAACCCTATGTGTTCGATCGCAATGTCTCGCTGGGCGCGGACGTCTATCACCGCGAGGTCGACAACGACTATTTCAACAGCGGCTTTTCTACTTATGAGCAGTCGACCACGGGCCTTTCGGTGCGCGCCGGTGTACCGCTCAGCGAATACATGTCGCTGATCGGGAGCTATACTCTCAACCGCGAAGACGTCTCGATCGCCGGGAGCGACTTTGCAGATCTCGATGGCGACGGGGTCGAAGAGTGCGTCACCTCGCGCTTCATCTGCGAAGCGGTAGGCAAACGCACCGCTTCGATTGTCGGTATGACCATCAATCACGACACTCTCGATAGCCGACTGCGGCCGACGCGCGGCGAGACGATCTCCTTGACTGGTGAATTCGCCGGGCTGGGGGGCGATGTGAAATATCTGCGGATGCGCTCGCGCATGGGAAAGTGGTTCAACCTCGGAAGCGGTTTCATTTTCTCCCTGAACGCCGAAGGTGGATGGATCGAAGCGCTTAGGGACAATCCGACGCCCGGCTTCGACGACGTGCGACTGACGGATCGCTTCTTTTTGGGCGAGCCTCAATTCCGCGGGTTCGACATTCGCGGGGTGGGTCCGCGCATCGTGAGACTGAACTATCTCGTCGATTCGGAAAATCCCGAAGGGCCCCGGATTCTCGAATCGCTCGAAGACGTACAGAACCAGGACAACCGTCGCTTCGCCGACGCGCTCGGCGGCCGTGCATATTATCTTGGCCGCGCAGAACTTGAGATTCCGCTCGGTTCGGGCGCTCGTGAAATGGGCTTGCGTCCTTCGATCTGGGCGGATGTCGGCTCGCTCTTCGGGCTCGATACACCCAATCTTATCGACAATCCCAACGGCAGGCAGTTGACCAACTCTGCGGGCGAGCTGCTTTACCAGCAGCCCGTTCTTGACGACGATGGTGAGCCGACGGGCCAGTTCGTAAACGTTACCGACCCGACCGCGCCCGATGGCACGGCGAACGATCCGCTCCTCGGAGATTTCTACAAGGAACTTTACCTTGGGGACGACATTTCGCCGCGCGTCACCGTGGGTGTGGGCGTGAACTGGAACTCGCCCTTCGGACCGTTCAGGATCGATATATCCCACGCGCTTATCAAGCAGCGCGGAGACGACACGAAAACTCTTTCCTTCAATGTAGGAACGCAATTCTGATGAAATTACTTTCGAAAACCTTCGCCGCTGCAAGCATTGCGAGTGCCGCTATCGTTGCCGGTCCCGCCGCAGCGCAGGTCAATGGCAATATCGCGGTGGTCAACCCGCCCGCCACCATCGCCGCCAGCAGCGCGCTGAACACTGCATACCAACAGATCGGCACGACCTATTCGTCGCAGATCACTCAGATTCAGCAAAAGCAGCAGCAGGCGCAGACTCTCCTGCAACAGCTCGACAGCAACAGTGACGGCAATCTGGACCAGACCGAGCAGCAGGCAGCGCAGAATGCGCCGCAGGCCCAGCAAATCCAGACGCTCGAGCGTGAGATCGCCCAGCTTTCGAACCAGATCGACAGTGCGCGCGTCTATGCGATCGAGCAAATCCTTCAGCAGTACGGCGCGGCTCTTCAAACCGTGACTTCAGCGGACAACATTCAGGTTGTCCTGTCTCCGGACGGCGTTTCTTGGTCCGCTCCTGCGGCGAATATCAACCAGAAGGTGGTCGCCGCGCTTAATTCGCGCGTGCCATCGGTGCAGATCACACCACCGCAGGGTTGGCAGCCCAGCCAGCAAGCAGTCGGCGTCTATCAGCAGGTTCAGCAGATACTGATGGTCGCCGCTTCGCGCCAGCAAGCAGCGAGTCAGCAGCAGCCGGCGCAGCCAACCGGTCGCTAAAGCAGCATCGCAGGAGTAGGGGACATGAGCGAGACGGGTTTCGACGTCGTCGAGGTACTGAAGCGTCTGCCTCATCGCTATCCCTTGCTGCTCGTCGACCGGGTGAGAGAACTCGTGTTGGACGAGCGTATCCACGCGGTTAAGGCGGTCAGCTTCAACGAGGACTTCTTCCAGGGCCATTTCCCCGATTCGCCGATCATGCCCGGCGTGCTACAGATCGAAGCGCTGGCGCAGGCCGCCGGTGTGCTCGCGGTAGAAAGCCTCGGACTGGCGGGCTCTGGCAAGCTGGTCTATTTCATGGCGATCGAGAATGCGAAGTTCCGCGCTCCGGTGACACCGGGGGTCTTGCTCGATCTTAAGGCCGAATTCGTCCAGAAGCGTGCGCGCGTATGCAAGTTCTCGGGCGAGGCTTCGGTCGACGGGAAGGTGACCTGTGAGGTCGGTTTCACAGCCATGATCGCGGATGCACCCGAATAGCCTTGCGAATCCGGGGTGGTGCCGCTAAGGGCGCAGCCTTTCCCAACACAGCTGGATCGGTCGGAACCGCTCCGAAGCTAGAAGGACGTTTTTACCATGAAGGCCGAAGGTCACCCCGACTACCACATGATCACGGTCAAGATGACCGATGGCACCGAATTCCAGACCCGTTCCACCTGGGGCAAGGAAG
>CAYPGL010000136.1:0-5384 GCA_964410035.1 uncultured Qipengyuania sp.
CAACTTTATGGTTCGGTCAACGTCCGCGACATCGTAAACGGTCTTGCAGACAAGGGCCACGAGATCGACAAGAAGCAGGTCATCATGGGTAATCCGATCAAGGAAATCGGCATGCATGAAGTTCGTGTCGACCTCCACCCGGAAGTCTCGGTTAGCGTCAAGGCAAACGTTGCTCGTTCGGATGACGAAGCAGAACTGCAGACGCAGGGTGTCGACGTTCTCGCACAGATGTTCGAAGACGAGCAGCGGGAAATCGAAGAGCAGGCCGAAGCCAACCGTACCGATTCGACCCTCGAGCCGGGCGAAATCCCTGCCGACATGCTCGAAGATGGCGCAGAAACGGAAGCTTCGGACAGCGAAGAAAACGCCGAAGGCTGATCTCTCGCCATCCGGCAAAGAAAAAGGGCGCGGCGGCTTCGGTCACCGCGCCCTTTTTGTAAGCAGCGCCGGACTGTGGCAGGAGGCGTCACGAAAACGAAAAGAGCCAGGAGAAAAAGGCCCGTATGGATTCGATCGAACAGGTCCTCGACAAGCTTCAGAGTGTTTATGACGCCGCAATCGGTCGGCTGCGTGACGATGTCATTGCCTTTGGGCGAGACCGCGAACTCCCGCCTGCCGAGCGGCGCAAGGATGGCAGCTACGCCTATCCCGAATTGAGGTTGCTGTTCCGGGGGGGTGTACTGCCCGAAGGAGCCAGCAGAGCGTTCGGCCGCCTCAACACCCCGGGTTTGTACGCCACCACGGTAACTCGCCCAAGCCTGTTTTGCGACTACTTGCGCGAACAGATCGAACTCATCGAAAGCAATTACGAAGTCGAGGTCGAAGTTGGTTCTTCGCGCCAGGAAATCCCTTTCCCCTACGTACTAGATGGTAAGGCCGGGGCCGAACTGGCGGGCATAGATCCCAACGAGATCGCACGCCATTTCCCATCAACCGACCTCGCCGACATCGGCGACGAACTTGCCGATGGGATTGAACTCGACAATCCAGACGATCCTATCCCGCTGTCACTCTTCGACGGTCTGCGTACCGATTTCAGTCTTGCGCGTCTCGCACATTATACCGGCACCGATCCGAAGCACTTCCAACGATTTATCCTCTTTACGAACTATCATCGCTATGTCGATGAATTCGTTGACTGGGCGGGCGCACAACTCGGTAAAAAGGGGTATAGCGCCCTGGCCGGTGCCGGGGGCATGATGCTCACCGATGCGACAGAGAATGCGCGGAGCCAATTGTCCGACACTGCCTGGCGCCGCCATCAGATGCCAGCCTACCATCTTGTCGGCGAAGGACGCAGCGGTATCACGCTGGTCAACATCGGCGTCGGCCCCTCCAACGCGAAGACCATCTGCGACCATTTGGCGGTCTTGCGGCCCGAGGCGTGGCTGATGATCGGTCATTGCGGTGGCCTGCGACCCAGCCAGAAGATTGGCGACTATGTTCTGGCTCACGCATATCTGCGCGATGACCATGTTCTAGATCCTGTCCTCCCCCCTGAGATCCCGCTGCCCGCCATTGCCGAGGTGCAACAGGCGCTGGCCGGTGCGGCCGAAACAGTGTCCGGCGAACACGGAAGCGATCTGAAGAAGCGGATGCGCACAGGCACGGTCGTTACGACGGACGATCGAAATTGGGAACTGCGATACACCCAGTCATCGCGCCGACTCAGCCTCAGCCGCGCAGTCGGTATCGACATGGAAAGCGCCACCATCGCGGCACAGGGCTATCGCTTCCGCGTACCTTACGGAACGCTGTTATGTGTCTCAGACAAACCTCTCCACGGCGAAATCAAGCTTCCGGGCCAAGCAAACAAATTCTACGAGGAAGCCATCGCGGCTCACTTGCAGATCGGCATTACCGCTTGCGACCTGTTGCGACAGGAAGGTCCTAAGTTGCACAGTCGCAAACTGCGCGCGTTTAATGAGCCGCCGTTCCGGTAGCGCGCCAATCTTTGAGTGTCGCAACTCATTTGGTAGCCGATCCAGTGATCATGGCAAAGCCTAATACAGCTGTGATGGAACCACCGTTACAAATTCCCGTTGAGAATTCATCGACATGCAAACGGACCCTATCGTCCGCAACATGGGAGAGAGAAAATGAAGAAACTCCTTACAATGCTGGCTTTCGGCGGCACGATGATGCTCCTGCCGGCTTGCAATACCGTCGAAGGCGCCGCTGAAGACGTCGAATCCGTCGGAGATTGCGTCGACGGAGTGGAAGGAAACTGCTAAAGTTGCGGTTGATTAAACTTCCATATCGAAAGACGCCGCCTTCTGGCGGCGTCTTCTTATCTTGAGTTTGCGCTCCCTTAACCGGGATGAACAGACCGGGCTTAGGAGAGGTCAACCCTTTCCCTTGGTCTTGGTCTTCCCGACCTTCGCATTTGCCGCGATGTAATCGATGATCTGGCCGGCAATATCCTTGCCGGTGGCATTCTCGATACCTTCAAGCCCCGGCGAGGAATTGACCTCCATGATGACGGGGCCGTGATTGCTGCGCAGCATATCCACGCCGCACACATTCAGGCCCATACGCTTGGCAGCGCTGACAGCAGTCGAGCGTTCGGCGGGAGTTATCTTGATCAATTCCGCACTCCCCCCTCGGTGAAGGTTGCTGCGAAAATCGTCTGCTGCACCGGTGCGCTTCATCGTGGCGACGACCTTGCCGCCGACCACCAGCGCGCGGATATCCGTCCCGCCCGCTTCCTTGATGAATTCCTGCACCAGTATGTTGACGTTAGCCCCGCGGAAAGCCTCGATGACTGACTTAGCGCTGCTCATCGTTTCGGCAAGCACGACACCAATCCCTTGGGTCCCTTCGAGCAGCTTGATCACCACCGGCGGCCCCTTCACCGCCTTAATGATTTCCTCGGCCTGCTTGGGATCGTTAGCATAGGCGGTCAGTGGCAAGCCAAGGCCATGCTTCGCTAGTATCTGCATCGATCGCAACTTGTCCCGGCTCCGCCCGATAGCGACGCTTTCGTTCAGCGGCCAGCAGCCGCGCATTTCGAACTGGCGCAAGATGGCAAGGCCATAATTCGTGATCGAGGCACCGATGCGGGGGATCACCGCGTCGTAACCGATACAAGGCTCGCCGTTGTAATAAACTTCGGGCCGATGGCTTGCGATATGTACCGTGCATCGCGTGGTGTTGAGTATGTCGAAGTCGTGGCCGCGCTTTTCCGCTGCTTCCTTCAGCCGTTGGTGCGAATAGAGATTCGGATTGCGAGCAAGCATCGCAATTTTCATGGTTTGTGGCCTTTCTGGACCGTCATTTCGGGCGTCTGCAACCATGAGTATCCCGAGTCCACTACAAATCGACGGCGGAGCGCCGAACGGCCGATCAGCATCGGAAATTTCATGTCGCGACGATCAGCAAGGCTGATCTCGGCGCGGAATTCGACATCGCCGATCTTAAGCGGTGTCTTGATCACATAGCGATACTGCGTCTCGCCATTCGAGCTGGTAATGCCCCGCACATCGACATGAACGGCCTCGCAAACCTGGCGAACGTGTTGGCGTTCATAATCGACCGCGAACCGGATGTACTTCTGACCGTCACGCTCGAACTCTTCGAGGACGGTACCGTGCAGCGACGATGTGCGCGCACCAGTGTCGATCTTGGCAGACACGCCATGTAGGCCGAGTTCGGGCAGATGCACCAACTCGCGCCAGCCGACGACCGGAAGGACTTTCGGAGGCTTCATTCGATGATTGCGATCCCGTCGCCACCGCCGTCACCCGGAAGGCGTCGGAGCACCTTACCCGTTCCGAAATCGACCTCGGCAATCGTATTGGCCATTGTTTCGGCGACATATATGCGCTGGCCACCCGGCGAAAACAGGATGGTGACCTGAGCCTTTGCCTCAGCTTCCTCCCGGCTGGATACGGCAATGGAACGCACCTTTGCCCCGGTGGCCGTGTCAATGACAGACAGACCGCCATCGGCAAGATCGGACGTAACCGCATAATCGCCCTGCGGTCGCAGTTGGATGCGTAGCGGGAAATCCCCCACCGATACGTCCTTGATCTTCTTTAAGCTCTGAGAATCCAGCGCATAAACCATGTCGGACCCGCGGGCTGAGACCCACAGTGTTTCTCCATCGGGGGAAAGCGCGATTCCTTCCGGTTCGTCTCCGACAGTCGCCGACAACGGCGAGCGGCGGGTTACCAAATCCACGCGCGTCACGGTGCCTGAACCAAGGTCGGTCGTCCAAGCATGCATGGCGTCCGGCGCAACCGCGAGCATGTGGCTGCCTTCCTTGCCAGTCGGATATTCGAAGGTTTCCGTCTCGCCCAATGGATTACGGATCATAAAGACCGACTTACGGCCCTCTGCGGTAGAGTATAGACTTCCGTTGTCGTGCCAAACGATTCCGTGGGGGCGCGCGTTCTCACCAAGTTCGATACTCTTCATCTTGGTCAGATCGCACGTGCGAAATATATCGACGCTCGTCCCCCCCAAATCAGGCCAGTGCCACGTATTCGGCATCCGGCGAAGTAGCCAATTCGTGCGGATTGGCACAACTTTCGACCCGGGCGACCTCCTCGCCACTGCCAAGATCGACCTTGGCGAGAGTGTTGCCGAATTTACCCGCAACAAAAAGCGCTCCCGTCCCCTCTTGACCGGAAGATGCCCCGGCCCGCTGTTCGGACACAGGGGCGCACGCGGCCGCGAGAAGTGTCGGGAAAAAAGCGAGACCGAACTTTACCACCCTTGCGGCTTGCCTTCGTTCTGTTCGTCCAGCCACGCCTTGAGCGGAGCAAAATACTCCACCATCGCCTTGCCGCTCATTTGCCGCTCGCCAGTGAAGGCCTCAAGCGCATCGGGCCAGGGCTTGCTGGCGCCCATTTCAAGCATTGCGTTCAGATTCTGGCCGACTTCCTCGTTCCCGTAGAACGAGCAACGATGGAGCGGTCCTTCCCATCCGGCCTGATCGCAGGCAGCCTTGTAGAACTGGAACTGCAGAATCCGGGCGAGGAAGTAACGGGTATAGGGCACGTTTCCGGGGATGTGGTATTTCGCGCCCGCATCGAACTGGCTTTCGTCGCGAGCTACCGGCGGCGTGATACCCTGATATTCAAGCCGGAGGTCGTTCCAGCCTGCGTTCAGGCTCTCGGCCGGGATCGCGCCGTCGAACAGGCCCCAGCGATAGCGGTCGACCATCAACCCGAACGGCAGGAAGGCCACCTTGTCCATGGCCTGACGAAGCAGGAGACCGATGTCCTTGTCCGCGCTCGGGACCTCGCCCGGTTCGAGCATATCGATCTGAACGAGGTATTCGGGCGTGATCGACAGTGCGATCATATCGCCGATCGCTTCGTGGAAGCCGTCGTTGGCACCATTGAGATGCAGGAAATCCTGTTCGTTATAGGCGCGCT
>CAYPGL010000137.1:0-5370 GCA_964410035.1 uncultured Qipengyuania sp.
CCTTCCCGAGGAACTGTTCCTCGAATCGATCCGCCAGCTGGTGGCAAAGGACCGCGAATGGGTGCCTTCCGACCCGGACGGCTCGCTCTACCTGCGCCCCTTCATGTTCGCTTCTGAAGCTTTTCTGGGCGTGCGCCCGGCGCGGCAATACAAGTACATCCTGATTGCGAGCCCCGTCGGCCCGTATTTCAAGGGCGGCGCCAAACCGGTGAAGATCTGGGTCAGTCGCAACTACACCCGCGCCGCCCCCGGTGGCACCGGCGCGGCCAAGACCGGCGGGAATTACGCCGCCAGCCTCGTCCCGCAGGCAGAAGGGATCGAGAACGGCTGCGATCAGGTGGTCTTCCTCGATGCGGTCGAAAAGAAATGGGTCGAGGAACTGGGCGGAATGAACCTGTTCTTCGTATTCGACGATGGCACCGTCATTACTCCTCCGCTGACGGGCACGATCCTGCCGGGCATCACCCGCAACAGCCTGATCGAGCTTCTGCGCGAGGAGGGCCTTCGAGTGCGCGAGGAATCCTACAGTATCGACCAGTGGCGCGCCGATGCGACCACTGGCAAGTTGCTCGAGACCATGGCCTGCGGAACGGCGGCGGTGGTTACTCCTGTCGGTACAGTGCTGGGTCCGGACGGGGAATTCACCATCGGCACCGGCGGCACGGGTCAGATAACCCACAAGATCCGCGAAAAACTGGTCGGCATCCAGAAGGGCGCCGTCGAGGACACACACGGCTGGGTGAGGAAGCTCTAGACTTCTCGGTTCACTGAAGGCTCCACCCCACTACACGCGCTGAGCCGTTCGCGGATAGCGTCGATCAGCCAACTCGTCGCACGTCCGGGGCGCGCATCGCGGCGCCACAGGGCGCTGAGCGTGTAATTTGCGCCCGGCTTTTCGGGCAGGTCGAGCAGGCACAAACGCCCCTCGGTCAGATCGCCGCTCACCACATGGCGCGGCATATTGCCCCAGCCGATCCCTTCTTTCAGAAGCGCGTGTTTTGCGCCCAAATCGGCCAGCCGCCAGCTTTGCGGAGAAAGAACTGAAAATTCACGACCCTCGGTCAGGGGAGAGCGGTCCGAGAGGACAAGCTGAAGATGCTTGCGACTTTCGCCCGGCATTACACCGGATCCTGAAAGCGGATGGTCGGGTGCGGCCACCGGGATCAGTTCCACCGTACCGATGGCCTGACGTTCCAGTTCAGGATGATCGGCAAGGACCGGCCCCCCGATCGCGAGGTCCGCGCCGCCATCGAGCAGGCAGGCTGCCACCGCGCCCAAGGCCTCCACCTGCAGGCGCAGCGCGACGGTGGGGAACATCTCGCGGAAATCGCGCAGCACGCTTGCGGTCACCTCGCCCGGCAACATCACGTCGACGACCAGCGAAACTTCGCTTTCGAGTCCGGCATGGAGACTCTGGGTCTTGGCCAGGAGGTGGTCAATCCCTTCGGCCACCGCCTTCGCCTCGACCAGCAGCCCCCTGCCCTCCTCGGTCAGCACCGGCTTTCGCGAGCCTTCGCGCTCAAACAGCGTCACGCCTAGCTGGCTCTCCATCTGGGATATGCCGTAACTGACGGCCGATACTGCCCGCCCCATCCGACGTGCAGCGGCGCCGAAGCTGCCATCTTCCGCCACTGCGAGGAAGATACGCAGTTGGTCGAGACTTGGCTCACCAAGTTTCACTGTTCCGCTTTCCTGAACATCTTGCCGTATTTTATCGCGGTTATCGGAACGGGCAGCAAGTTCTATCTCTTGGTCCGACGAAGCCTTCCCATCGGGAGATTTATCAATGATCGAACTTCGACCTTTCAACAGCATCGGTTCCGCCGACCACGGCTGGCTCGATGCGCATCACCACTTTTCCTTCGCCGGTTACCACGATCCAAGCCGTGTGAACTGGGGCGCGCTGCGCGTCTGGAACGATGACAGGATCGCTCCGAAGAGCGGCTTTCCCACGCACCCGCATCAGGACATGGAAATCATTACCTATGTCCGCAGCGGTGCAATCACGCACCGGGACAGCATGGGCAACGAAGGCCGCACCGAGGCCGGCGACGTGCAGGTGATGAGTGCGGGCCGCGGAGTAGCGCATTCCGAATTCAACCTCGAAGATGAAGAGTGCACACTGTTCCAGATCTGGATCATCCCCGACCAGCGCGGCGGTGAGCCCGGCTGGGGCGCACGGAAATTCCCCAAGGGTGATCGAACCGGCCAGTTCGTTCCCCTTGCCAGCGGCGCGGCTCATGACGACGTTATTGGCGATGAAGGGGCGTTGCCCATCCGAACCGACGCCCGCGTTCTGGGAGCCACAGTCAAGGCTGGCGAAAGCGTAACCTACACGCCGACGCAGGCCGACCGGCACCTTTACCTCGTTCCCGCTACGGGCAGCATCCGCGTGGGCGATTTCGAGGCGAAGGCGCGCGATGGCCTGGCCATCACCAAGGAAGACAGCGTCACCATCACCGCGCTCGAGGACAGCGAACTCGTCCTTGTCGATGCGGCCTGAACAAGAGACCAAATATGAGCACCTTTCTTCACATTACCGCCAGCATTCGTAGTGACGAATCTGTTTCGCGCAGCCTGGGCAAAAAGCTGGTCGAGCGGCTTGCCACAAGGCAGGATACGAGGGTTGTTACCCGCGACCTGTCGAAGAACGACCTGCCCTATATCGATGCAGAGCGTTTCGCGGCCAACCTTGCGTCCTATGCCGAGCGTTCGCCCGAACAGCACGACCTTGCGAAGGTAGCCGACGAATTGATCGATGAATTGCAGGAAGCCGATACAATCGTTTTCAGCGTCCCGGTCTACAACTTCTCCGTTCCGGCGACGGTCAAGGCATGGGCCGACCTTGTCGCTCGCGCCGGCACAACCTTCCGTTACACCGAGAACGGCCCGGAAGGTTTGTTGACCGGAAAGAAGGTCTATATCACCGCCGCTTCGGGCGGCACCGCGCTGGGTAGCGAGATCGATTTCATGTCGCCATGGCTGAAGTTCTTCCTCGGCTTCCTCGGCATGACCGACGTCGAACTGGTGGCTGCCGACGGCATTATGGGCGAAGGCGGCGAGGAAAAGATCGCCGAAGCGCATCAGGAAGTCGAAAAGCTCGCTGCCTGATATTGCTGCGTCAAATTTTTGCGGCGGTCTGCGAATGCAGGCCGCCCTTTTGCTTGTCCGTCAGAGGCGCGGACGGACCAGCAACGGCTTGAAGACATGACGCGTCGGGCGCAGCACGATGATCGCAACGCCCGTCACTGCAATCCCTGCGCCGAGCAGCAGAGTCCAGCCGATTTCATCGCCGGTCAGCCACGCGCCGAGCGCGATGGTCATAAGCGGCGTCAGCAGAGTGAACGGCACGACCACATTGGCATCATGGGTCTGCAGCATCCGGTAATAGGCCGAGTGTGCGCCCACCGAAACGACGATCGACGCGAACAGCAGGCAACCGGCGACCGCCCAAGGCGCACTGGCAAGGGCGGGCAGTTGATCCGTTTCCAGCAGGAACGACAACGGGAGAAGTACGATCACCGAGGCCAGGCCCGCCCATGCCTGCATCTGAACCGCGCCGATATCCATACGCTTGAAGAATATCGAGCCCAGAGCACCAACCACTGCCGACGCGAACACGAAACCAATCCCCGCCCCCGCTTCCATGCCGGCAGGCGAGCCGACGGCAATCGCCACACCGACTAGCGTGAGCGCGATGCCCAGCGCGCGCCTCCAGCGGACCTGCTCGCGCAGGAAAAGGATAGCGAAGAGGACAGTCAGCGGCGCACCCGCGAGACTAACAACGCCAGCTGCCGAGGGGCTCGCAGTCTTCAAGCCGATGAACAGCAGCCCGAAGGATCCGCCGCTTATCGCGAGACCCACGAGCATGACCCGCCAGAGGTCCGCCGGGACCTTGCGCAGCATCGGGAAAAGCACGGCCATCACCAGCAGCGAACGAAGCGCTGCATAGAAGAGCGGCTGAACGGCCAGGTCGTCGACCGCAATCTTGCTGACCACGACATTGAGCGCCCAGACGATGTTGCAGGCGAGCAGGATGAATATGGCACGCAGCGTCACTGCGACGGGCCCTTAGAGAGTATCCGCAGGCAGATTGCGCTTCAGTTCTTCCAGCCAGACATCGGCCACTGCATCGCTGGGTGCGCGCCAGTCACCGCGCGGGGAGAGAGACCCGCCCGCGCTCACCTTCGGTCCGTTCGGAATGGCGCTCCGCTTGAACTGGCTGAAACCGAAGAAGCGCTGGAGGAAGTTTTCCAGCCATTTCGCGATGCTCGGGAGGTCGTATTGATTGCGCACCTCTTGCGGGAAATCGATCGGCCACAAGCCTGCTTCCAGGTCCTTCCAGGCATGCCAGGCGAGGAAGGCGACATGGCTGGGGCTGTGCCCAAAGCGGATGATGTGGTGGAGGAAGAAGTCATTGAGTTCGTAAGGTCCGATGATCGACTGCGTGCTCTGGATTTCGCCGTCCTCACCGGCAGGGACGAGTTCAGGGCTGATTTCGGTATCGAGAATGGCCTGGAGTATCGTATCGACGCCTTCGTCGAACTGGTTGGTCGTCGTGGTCCAGCGGATAAGATACTGAATGAGCGTTTTCGGCACGCCCGCATTCACTGCGTAATGGCTCATCTGGTCGCCGACGCCATAGGTGCACCACCCTAGCGCAAGCTCGGACAAGTCGCCGGTCCCGACAACCCAGCCGCCATGCTGCCCCGCCAGCCGGAACAGGTAGTCGGTACGCAGCCCAGCCTGCACGTTCTCGAAGGTAGTATCGTAGACGGGATGGCCATCGGCGAAAGCATGACCAATATTTTCCAGCATCATCGTCGCGGTTGGCTTGATGTCGATCTCTTCGGCAGTGATGTGGATGGCATTCATCAGCTTCCAGGCGTTGGACTTGGTACCCTCCGAAGTCCCGAAGCCGGGCATGGTGTAACCGCGTATATCGCTCCGCGGACGCCCGAGCCGGTCCATCGCTTTGGCAGCGACGAGCAAGGCATGGGTGCTGTCGAGACCGCCAGAAATACCGATCACAAGACATTTCGACCGCGTCGCCTCGATCCGCCGCATCAGGGCATCGACCTGGATGTTGAAGGCCTCGTAGCAATCCTCGTCGAGCTTCTCGCGCCGATTGGGCACGAAGGGGAAGCGGCGGATCGGACGGATCAGGCCGATGTCGCCTTGAGCGTATGCGTGTTCGAACCTGATCCGGCGATACCGCTCCTCGGGACGTCCGGCAGCCTCGGCGGCATCGTTGAAGGTCTGCATCCGCATCCGGTCGTTCAATATCCGCCGGGTGTCGATATCCGCCACGGAAAGCTCCGGCTCGAGATCGATCGCGGGCATCGCCAGTCGACCCTCGCGCAGCGAGGT
>CAYPGL010000138.1:0-3903 GCA_964410035.1 uncultured Qipengyuania sp.
TGCGCGCGACCAGCAAGGCGCTGCGCGACGTGACCGAAAAGATCGACGAGAAGGGTGCCGGCGCGCTTCTCGAAGGGCAACCATTGCCCGAGTACGAGCCGTGAGACAGGGATTCCGCGCGATGACCAAGCATTTCAAATTCGCCATCCTTGCCCCCGCGTTGCTTCTGGGCGGTTGCCTCTCGTTCGGGAGTGAACCGCCCGAGAGCCTCCTTACACTGACGCCCACGGCCACCGCACCCGGAGGGACCGGAGCATCGAGCACTTCCGGGACCGCCATCGCGCTGACCGAATTCGAAGCGCCCAGCGCGCTCGACGTGACCCGCGTCCCGGTGCAGATCACCGACACCGAACTCGCCTATCTTCAGGACGCGGTCTGGGTCGAGAAACCTGCGCGCCTGTTCCGCCGTCTGATCGCGGAGACCATCCGCACGCGCAGCAACCGGGTGGTGATCGACGGTGACGATCCGGGCGCTCTTGCCGAAAACCGACTGGCCGGCACGCTCCGCCAGTTCGGCTATGATGCGCGCACTTCGAGCGTAGTGGTGGTATTCGACGCCGTCAGACCGGGGGAAGGAAGCGCGGTGACTACGCGCCGTTTCGAAGCTGTCGTACCCGGCGTCGCAGCAGATGTTGCCAGCGTGGGACCGGCACTGAACCGGGCAGCCAACGACGTTGCTGTGCAGGTGGCCGACTGGGTTCAATAGTTCGGGTCGGATGACCGTTTGTGGGTAAGAGATATAAGGGTCTAATGGACGCGGAGTTTTCTGAAGATATTCGCATGATTGGCGCCATCGACGCAGTGCCAACAATCCTCGATGTCGTTTGCCAAACGACCGGGATGGGTTTTGCCGCGATTGCACGGGTAACCGAAGATCGCTGGATAGCCTGCGGCGTACGCGACGAGATCAATTTCGGACTGGAACCCGGCGGCGAACTCGATATCAAGACTACTATCTGCAATGAAATTCGCGACCATCGGACGCCAGTAGTGATCGACGATGTCGATACCGACCCACTTTACTGCAATCACCACACACCGGACACCTACGGACTTAAAAGCTACATTTCGGTTCCGATCATCCTTTCCGACGATAGCTTTTTCGGTACCCTGTGCGCCATTTCGCCAAATCCCGCACAGGTAAGTGAACCCAGAGTACTCGGCATGTTCAAGCTGTTCGCCGAGCTGATCGGGTATCATATCGAGGCCGGTCAAACGGTAGAGCAAAGCAAGACGGCGCTTTTCGACGAACAGGAAGCCTCGGCTTTGCGCGAGCAGTTCATCGCCGTCCTCGGCCACGACTTGCGCAATCCCTTGGCCGGAATCGACGCGGGCATGAGAATTCTGAAGAAAGAGACGTTGAGCGACCGAGGCCAATCAGTGGTCGGTCTGATCGAGGGCAGCGTGAAACGCATGGCCGGGCTCATCGACAACGTCATGGATTTCGCGCGGGGCCGGCTTGGCGGAGGTATTACGCTCGACCGATCTCGGAAGAACGTCGCCAATACGCTTCGGCAAGTCGTGTCGGAACTCCGCACGAGCCATCCCGAGTTGGAACTCGTTCCGGAAATCCACACTGAAGCTGAAGTCTCTGCCGACCATAGCCGCCTCGGTCAGGTCTTCTCGAACCTGATCGGCAATGCCATCATGCATGGCGATCCGGAAGAAGCCATCAGGGTGACACTGCGATTGGAGGGCGACGATCTGGTCTTTCAATCCATCAACCAGGGTGATCCGATTACTCCGGATGCGATGGACAAGCTGTTTCAGCCATTTTCGCGAGGGGAGATGAGATCAAGCCTTCAGGGGCTCGGGCTGGGTCTGTACATATGTTCTCAGATTGCAGCGGCGCATGAGGGCGACCTGACCGCCAATTCCGTAGACCGGGAAACCGTTTTCACGTTTCGTATGCCACTGGTCGAGCAAGCCGGTTCTAACAATACATGATTACGCTAGGGGCAAGTTAGACTGACCGCGCGAATTCTATCGCGGCGATAAAATCTGTTTTCCGCTTCGAACGGCGCTCCTCCGTTTCCTCGTCGCGGCCCCATAGGCTGGCCTGCCAGTCTTCTTCGAGATTGGCTGCATTCCAAAGTGCCTCGGCATCCGCGCCCTCTTGCAGAGCTTCCAAGCCGATACATAGCGACGCTGAGAGCGAGGTGGTCTGTTCCAGAGCGGTCAGCGTGAAGTGGTCGAGCGCCTCCAGCCTTGCGCGCAGCTTCTCGCGCGTTTCCGCAGTCTGCGACCGGTGAAGGATGCCGCTGACGCGGTGCAGCTTAACACCCTCGCGTGCCTCCAGTGCGGTGACGACAGGTTCCCAAACTTCCTGCTGACGGCGATAGAGCGGTTCTTCCGGATCGGCGCGAAAACAGAGCGTGTCGGTTTCGGCATAGCCGAGCAGTTTTTCGACCACTTCCGAGCTGTCCGCTCTCACCACGTCGAGCGCGTAATCAGCCATGTCCCGGTGGCGGAATGAGGCGGGTTCGATGACATCGCCCTGCTCGCGCCATTCCGCGGCGAGCCGTTCAACGAGGGCTTTGGTCGGCACGACTTGCGGCTGGCCACCTTGAGTCTTGAGCGGGCGCCCATCGAGAGACACGATCCAGCCCTGCTCGGTCTTGGCAGTCGCTACATCCTTGTAGAAGCGCTTCACCTCTCGGCCTTCCATTTCCGGGCGAGTGCAACCGGCAGGCCAAAGTAGATGCCAACACCGGCGGCAAGCAGCAGGCCAGCGGCCCATTGGGGCATGGCCAGTTTCTCGGCCGCGCCCGCAGCTCCCGCCATCGCGGTCAAAATGCCGGCGAGGCGGATCGCCTGCAGGGTCCAGAACTTCGCGGCGGCGGGATCACGCCCCTGCTCGCGCCCAAGATCGCTCCCCTGATCCCGGTCAGGTTCGGGCGTTTGCTCATCTGGCTGCACAAATCATCTCCTCGAGCGCTTTCACTGATTCGGCAACGCATTCTGCCCCAGCTTCGAGCAACTCACGCGGTTCATGATAGCCCCAGGCTACGCCGATCGCGCGAACTCCTGCCGCGCGGGCCATTTCCATGTCGAAGCTGGTATCCCCGATCATGACGCATCGGGACGCTGCAACGCCGGCTTCCGCCACTGCGACTTCGAGCATGGCGGGATGGGGCTTCGAAGGATGGCGATCCGCGCCCTGCAGCGTGATGAAATGGTGCTTGATGCCATGCGTGTCGAGACAGGCATGCAGCCCGCGGTCGCTCTTGCCGGTGGCCACTCCAAGTAGCCAACCCGACGCCGCGAGCCGTTCGATCAGCGCCGCCATGCCATCGTAGAGCGGTTCTTCGAGCAGACCCGAGGTCCGCCGGTCCCGGTAGCCGGTTTTGTACGCTTCTAGCGCCACGAGGTGCTGGTCTTCCTGCGCATCCGGGGCGAGTCGCCTCAGCGCCTGCGGCAGGCTCAATCCCACCATGCGGCGCACTTCGTTGCGGTCGGGCGGGGGAAGTTTCGCGGCGGCGAAGGCCTCGGCCATCGTATCGCAAATCGCCGCCTGACCGTCGACCAATGTCCCATCGCAATCGAAGATGGCAAGGCGGGTCACTTTTTCTTGCCTGCGCCTTTCGGCTTGCCGCCGGAACCGCCGCGCGCGCGCCGCGGACCGCGCTGCGCCTTCTTGTAGGTTTTGGCGTGCTGGCGGGCCTGCTGCTTCTTTTCCTCGCGCGACTTGGGCGGCGGGTCGTCGCGCATCGGCAAGGCATCGCTCGCCTTTTCGTCAAAGCCGATCTGTTCCATGCTGGTCGAAAAATGTTCGGGCAGCTCGGCCGTGACGTCGAGCTTTCCGTCCGGACTGTCGATGATCAGGCGGCGCGCATGAAGGTGCATCTTGCGGCTGACCGAGCCGGTGAGAAAGGCATCCTTGCCGCCATATTTGCCATCGCC
>CAYPGL010000138.1:3913-4826 GCA_964410035.1 uncultured Qipengyuania sp.
GAGGATTGGCGAGCCGAGGAGCGCGCAATGGGCCCGTAGCTGGTGGGTGCGGCCAGTGAGCGGTTGCAGTTCGAGCCAGGCCGTCTTCTTGCCTGCGCTGTCGACCACCCGGTACTTGGTCTTGGCCGGCGCACCGCCCTCGTGATCGACATGCATCTTTTCGCCGCCAGAGCCCGGCTGCTTGGCAAGCGGGGCCTCGATCACGCCTTCCCTGATATCGGGCACGCCCACGACCAGCGCCCAGTAAATCTTCTTGGCCGACCGACCCGAGAACCGCTTGGAAAAGAACGCCGCGCTGCCGGGTGTGCGCGCTACGAGCAGAACGCCCGACGTATCCTTGTCGAGACGGTGAACAAGACGGGGACGTTGGTCGTCGCCATCGCTCATATAGGCATCAAGCAGACCGTCGACGTGGTTGAAGGTGTTGGTGCCGCCCTGGGTGGCAAGGCCGGGTGGCTTGTTGATGACCAGAGCGCTCTCGGTCCGTTCGATCAGCATGGCCTCGGCCTGTTCGATCTCGGCCCTGGTGAGCTCGCGCTTGGGCTTCGGACCTTTGTGCGGCGCATCACCGCCGGGGGGGACACGGATCTGTTGTCCTTCGCTCAGGCGGTCGTCCGGCTTCGCGCGGCTGCCGTCGACGCGGATCTGGCCAGTGCGTGCCCACTTGCTGACCGTGCCGAACCCGATCTGCGGCAAATGGCGCTTGAACCAGCGGTCGAGGCGGATGCCGTCATCATCGGCCGTGACGGTGAAGTTGCGGACTTCGTCGGAGGTCTTCACGCGGCCATCCTCATGATAGCAAGGCCCATCAGCAATCCGCTGATCCCGAGGGCGAAGGAAAGGACCGCATAAAGCGAGGCGAAGAGGTATTGTCCGCGCTGGAGCATCAGCACCATTTCGAGGCTGAAGGCGG
>CAYPGL010000138.1:4836-5369 GCA_964410035.1 uncultured Qipengyuania sp.
CGCCCAGCACGCCAACGCCGAGAAGCAGCCGCAGCTGTTCGCTGTTTTCGCTGCCATGGCGGACCAGCCAACCGGCTAGGATGCCCATCAGCAGGCTGCCGATGGCGTTGACCGCCAGCGTTGCGAACGGAAAGGCGGATACAATCGGCGCACCGAGCCATTGCGTCATCGCGCGGCCGGTCTGGTAGCGCAGCGCAGCGCCCACACCGCCGCCAATGGCGACGTGCAGCGTGGCGACGAGTGGGGACAGGGTGGACATGATCACGCCACTAGCCGCTTGCGGGCCATTGCGAAAGCCGCTCTAACGCACTTGCCTTTTTCCCGCCGAATCCGTATGTGCGCGCCATTCGAGCCGGTCCGGAACGGATTCGGCGCGCTTTTCGTTGAAGAAGCAGAACCCAATTCAAGGAGGCATACCCCGCTTTTGAGCGGGCTCTGGCCCGCAAAGTCGAGGTATTGAAGTTTATGCAGATCATGGTTCGCGATAACAATGTCGACCAGGCCCTCCGCGCGCTCAAGAAGAAGCTGCAGCG
>CAYPGL010000139.1:0-5347 GCA_964410035.1 uncultured Qipengyuania sp.
CGCCGCAAGTGATTTCGCCCTAGTTTAATCAGGATTGCCGCATTCCCGCCGTTTTTAGGTCACATTTTTCCGCCGGTTGCCGCTCCCCATGGACTCGACTCGCTGCTAGTGCCGGGAGGATGGCCGATAAACAGCACCTCTACCTCGTCGATGGCTCTGCCTATATATTCAGAGCCTATCATCGCCTGCCTCCGCTCACCGATCCGGAAGGCACGCCCGTGGGCGCGGTTTATGGCTACACCACTATGTTGTGGAAGCTGGCGGAGGACCTCAACAAGGCTGATGGTCCTACCCACCTCGCCGTAATCCTCGATAAATCGAGCCATTCCTTCAGGAATGAAATCTACGACCAGTATAAGGCCAATCGCCCCGATCCCCCAGAGGATCTGGTGCCGCAATTTCCCCTGATTCGCGATGCAACGCGCGCCTTCAGCCTTCCCTGTATCGAAGAGCCAGGCGTCGAGGCGGACGACATGATCGCGTCCTATGCCCGGGAAGCTACGCGCAAGGGATGGGACGTAACCATCGTCTCCTCCGATAAGGACCTGATGCAACTCATCGGCAAATGCGCGGACGAAGATTTGGAGCCGGGGGTGGAAACCGGCGGGTGCATCGACATGCTCGACACGATGAAGAGCCAGCGGATCGGGCGCGAAGAGGTGATCGAGAAGTTTGGCGTCCCGCCCGAGAAAGTGGGCGACGTCCTCGCGCTGATGGGCGATTCGGTCGACAACATCCCCGGCATCTTCGGGGTCGGACCGAAAACCGCGAGTAAACTGATCGTCGAACACGGCGACCTTACCGCCGCACTTGATGCTGCCGAGGGAATGAAGAAGAGCAAGCTCAAGGAACGCCTGATCGAACATCGCGCCAATGCTGAGCTCAGTCGCGTACTGGTGACGCTGCGCGAGGACTGTGATCTTCCGGTCGAACTCGAAGACATGAAGCTCGCAGGTGTACCCAAGGAACCGCTTTCGGCATTCCTCGAGAAACACGGCTTCACCAGTCTGCTGCGCCGTCTGGATTCGGGCACTGGCAGCCCGAACCGCAGGACCGATCTCAATCCGCCCAAACAGCAGACCGCCGGGGCCGAGGCGAGCAGCGAAGGCAATGCACAGCCGCTGCCGGAAATGCCGGAAGTCGATCGCAGCGGCTACGAATGCGTTCAGTCGTTGGACCGGCTCGATCACTGGATCCAGCGCGCAAAAGAGGCGCGCCTGGTCGCAGTCGATACGGAAACCAGTTCGCTCGATTGCATGATGTGCGACCTTGTCGGAGTGAGTCTCGCGGTCGGACCCAACGAGGCGTGTTACATCCCGCTGGGCCATGGCGGCAGCGACATGTTTGCCGAACGTCCAGCACAGATCGAAATGGGTGCGGCGCTCGCTGCGCTCAGACCGATGCTGGAAGACGATGCGGTCCTCAAGATCTTTCAGAACGGCAAGTACGACCTGAACGTCTTGGCGAGAAATGGCATCATGGTGTCGCCCCTCGATGATACCATGATTATCAGCTTCGCACTCGATGCCGGGCGCAGCGAATCCGGGATCGGTGGGGGACACGGCATGGACGAACTTGCCGAACGCCATCTCGGGCACACCTGCCTCAGCTTCAAGGAAATCTGCGGGACAGGCAAAAAGGCGATCCCATTCGGCGAAGTGCCGTTGGACAAGGCAACCGAATATGCGGCCGAAGACGCGGATATCACCTGGCGCCTGCATGCCCTTTTGCGCCGCCGCCTGCCAATAGAGGGTGGCACGAAAATCTACGAACGCGTCGACCGCCCCCTCGTCCCGGTCGTGGCCGGGATGGAACGGCACGGCATCAAGGTGAACCGCGCGCGGCTGGCGAAGCTATCCGAGGAGTTCGCCACGGAGACGGCAAGGCTCGAAGGCGAAATCCATACTCTTGCCGGTCAGGAATTCACGGTCGGCAGCCCGAAGCAGCTCGGCGATATCCTGTTCGACAAGCTTGGTCACAAGGGCGGTAAGAAAGGGAAGAGCGGGCAATATTCGACCGATCAGTCGATACTGGAACGCCTCTCGGCCGATGGAGCCGAGATCGCGGACAAGGTGCTCGAATGGCGGCAGCTGACCAAGCTAAAGTCCACCTATACCGACGCATTGCAGCAAGCCATCAACCCAAGGACCAGCCGTGTGCACACGAGCTACAGCCTCGTCGGCGCGCAAACCGGGCGGCTTTCCTCGACCGACCCAAATTTGCAGAACATCCCGATCCGCACGGAAATCGGCCGCCAGATTCGCGAAGCTTTCGTGGCGGATGAAGGAAACGTATTGCTGTCAGCCGACTATTCTCAGATCGAGCTTCGTCTCGCCGCGCACATGGCCAATGTCGATCCGCTGCGGGACGCCTTTGAAAAGGGCGAGGATATTCACTCGCGCACTGCAACTGAAATGTTCGGCGAAGTTACTCGCGACACCCGCGCGCGGGCCAAGACCATCAACTTCGCCATCCTGTACGGTATCTCGCGCTGGGGCCTTGCTGGCAGGCTCGGTGTCGAACCCGACGAGGCGCAGGCCATGATCGACACCTATTTCAAGCGCTTCCCTGGAATTCAGAAATACATCCTTCACACCCTCGAAAGCGTGCGCGAGGCCGGATATTCCGAGACGCTTTTCGGCCGGAAGACCTGGTTTCCGCGCATCAATTCGAAGAACCAGAATGAGCGTACGGGTTCTGAGCGCGCAGCAATCAACGCTCCGATTCAAGGCACCAGTGCCGATATCATTAAGCGGGCGATGGTGCGGATGGGCCCCGCGCTGAACGAAGCCGGATTGGGGCATGTTCGCATGCTGCTGCAGGTGCACGACGAACTCGTATTCGAACTTCCAGAGGCCGATGTCGACGCGGCATCCAGGGTCATCGAGCGCGTCATGGCAAACGCGCACAACCCAGCTGTGGTGTTGTCTGTTCCGCTGGGAGTCGATATCGGAACCGGCAGGAGTTGGGGAGCCGCGCACTAGTCATGGTCTGGAACCGCTTTCGCTGGGGAAGCAGGCTGCCCAACGCTGCTGTGCTGCTGTTCATCGCAGCGGCAATGCTCGGCCTCATCTTCCTCGTCTTCCAGACGGTTGAATCGGAGCGTCAACAGCGCAGCCGGTCCCAACTGACTGCCGAGATTATCGAGCAACTTGGCCGGGTCGATACCGCCACGCTGAACGGCGAGACCGGGCAGCGCGGCTATCTTATCACGCTCGACCGGCGCTATCTCGAACCTTACAGCAAGGGCAGCGAGCAAATCGAGCCCGCTCTGCGGCGCATGCGGAAACTGCTCGAGGAAGACGCCACGACGCGTCAGGAAGAATTGCTCGACGAGATCGATGCGCTGGCCCGCGCAAGATTTTCGGAGATGGAGAATTCCGTCATTCTTCTGGAGGATGGCCGCCTGCTAGATGCCCGCAGGGCCGTACTGACCGACGAAGGTCAGGAAACGATGGAAAGGCTGCGCCGCGCGCTGAGTGAGATGGAAGACATCGAGCGCCGGCTTCTGGCCGAACAGGCCGCCGAAACCGCCCGGATCGAAGGCCGGGTTCTGCCACTGCTCGGCACGCTTATCGCGCTCCTGCTCATCGCGATAATGCTTGGTTCGCGGCTCGTCTCGCGTGCAGCGCGGCACCAGGCGGAAGCTGCACAGGCAGTGGCGATCGGAGAGGCCCGCGACCGCGCCGATCTACTGGCGCGAGAACTCAATCACCGGGTCAAGAACCTCTTCGCGGTGGTGCTGGCGATCGTGCAGATGAGCGCCAAGGACAAGCCGGAAGCCAAGCCGGTCACCGATGCGATCGCCCAGCGTGTGCGCGCATTGCTGACGGCGCACGAGGTCAGCCAGGGCGAACTGGATCGCGAGCTCGCTTCGCTCGAGACGCTGATCGAAACGACACTCGCCCCCTATCGCTCGCAAAGCCAGCCCGCGAGCGTCGAGGGGCCGGAAGTATTGTTGCCGGCCAAACGTATAACGCCGCTGGGGCTGGTGCTCCACGAACTGACTACCAATGCAGTCAAGTATGGTGCGTGGGCCCACGGGGGCGAGATCGACATCTCGTGGAAGTGGGTCGGCGATTCCGTTCGGCTTCGATGGCACGAAAAGGGTGTTCCGCTGATCGATCCACCGGAACGCAAGGGATTCGGCAGCCTCCTGATGGAGAGCGCCGCCCGGCAATTCGGAGGTTCCGTCAGCCGGGACTTCACACCCGAAGGACTGCTGGTCGAAATCGAGCTGCCCCATGTTGATAGAACCGGGCTCCTTGCAAGCCCGGGGCCTCCTACTTAGGGCAGAGCGCGAATGTTCGAACGCTATTACCCGCAGAATTGGCCCATTTCGCAAGAAGGGCTGATCCACACGCTAATCGCGCTCAGCGGCGCATTGCTCGGTGCGCTGATCCTCCACTGGGTGGTGTTCGCGATCCTGCGCAAGATTACCGGAGCGTCCACGAGCCAGATGGACGATGTGGTCGTGGAGAAAATCCGCAATCCTGTGCGCTGGGCTATGGTCGCCTTCGCTATCTCCATCGCCGCCGAAAACGACGCCCTGGTCGGCAATGGCTGGGACGTGTTCGCCAGCTTCCTGACACCCGCCGTAGTGGGCTGGGCAGCTTTCGCCCTGGTGAAGGGTCTTGCCGCCGGATACGAGCGCCAGCTTGAGCTTACGGGCGATGAGGTCGCCAATCGCGGTTATCGTACACGCATCGCCATCCTTTCCCGTACCGCCCGCGTGGCGATAGTAATTGTCACGATTTCGCTGATCATGCTGAATATCCCGGGCGTGCGCGACGTCGGCACGACTATGCTGGCATCGGCCGGTCTCGCCGCTCTTGCAGTGGGTGCCGCCGCGCAACCAGCTCTGAAATCCCTGATCGCGGGATTGCAGATGGCCTTGACCCAACCGCTTCGGATCGGCGACCTCGTGAGGGTCGACGGAGAGACCGGAAGGGTGGAGGAAATCCGGATGAGCTATGTCACGGTTCGTACCTGGGACGAACGTGTTCTCGTGGTGCCTACCATCCGATTTCTCGACCAAAGTTTTGAAAACTGGTCACGCGTGAGCGAAAAATTGACCGGCCCAGTGATGCTCCATCTTGATCCGGCTGCCGAAGTCGAACCCATCCGGCAGGAATTCGAACGGTTCGTAAAGGCGCATCCCCTGTGGGATGGCCGCAATCTCGCCTTGCTGATGACCGAGGCCTATCCTGAAAGCATTGCGCTACGTCTGTCGATGAGCGCCGACACGATCGGCGATCTCTGGACCCTGCGCTGCGAAGTCAGGGAGCACATGGTGACATGGCTGAGAAAAAACCAGCCCGATGCGCTGATCCGCCACCGCCTTGAA
>CAYPGL010000140.1:0-5343 GCA_964410035.1 uncultured Qipengyuania sp.
CGGCTGAAAGTTCGGGGATGAGCGCCGAACTGGGAGTTTCGTAGAAAGTGATGAAGGTGCGGATAAGCACCGCGAGGCCGGTGAGATAGAGGAAGAGACCGGTCTGGCTTAGTTCGGGCGGGTTCCAGAGGAGGAAATAGCTGAAGGCGACGGGAAGCGCGGCGGCATACATGAAGGGATGGCGCCGGCCCCACTTGCTGCGGAAATTGTCCGACCAGTATCCAACCAGCGGATCGGACAGCGCATCGAATACCAGCGCTATAAGGATGGCGAGCCCGACAAGGCCCGGCTCCAGCCCGATGACGGTGCCGTAGAAGAGCAGCAGGAAATAATCGAACCCGTTGTTCTTGATACCGAACGCTGCGGCGCCGAAACCGTGCGCAAGTTTCAGTCCTACCGAAGGCTTGTCGGCGCCCGCGCCATCACGTGCCATATCCTCTCCCTCGGAGGTGACGCTATCCGAGCAGGTTGCGCTTGGCAATCAACGCCAGTTGCCGGTTTCCATCCATTTGAGGAAACGGCCCAGCGGCAGCAGCCAGACGAGACCGAGGAATAGATAGATCGCGGTTTGAACCAGCGTCGGCCAGTCGCCGATAAGGTCCGGCATGTAGCGCGCGATCACGATGCCATAGACTAGCAGCGCCAGAAGCAGACCGAGCAGGCCGACGGGGATGCGCCAGGTCGGTTCGGTTCTCATGCGAAGGGTCCGTAGAGCCGGGTTGGGGTGACCACGGCACGCAGGGGCTGGTCGTGAACTTCGGTGGGCAGGCCTTCGGCCAGCTGGCAATCCCAGGCAAGGCCGATGGGCGTGGCCTTCGGGTGGTCTGCCAGCCACCGGTCGTAATGCCCGCCGCCCTGACCGAGGCGTTTGCCGCTGCTGGAAAAGCCGATGACCGGCACGAACAGCACGTCGGGGGTCAGCGCGGGCGCATCTGCGAAGGGCTGGAGCAGTCCGAATGGTCCGACTTCCAGATCGTCTTCATCATAGGGATCGGAGGAGCGCGCGAATTCCATCGCGGAGTTGCGGCTCGCAAAGCGGGGAAGGGCGATGTCGTGGCCTAGGTCGAGAAAGAATTTCGCATAGGACCTCGCCGGCGCCTCGAACGGGTCGGCACGGTAGAGGCCGACCACCGCCCCATCGGGCACAAGTTCGAGAAGCGCAGCAGGCGGGCGGTGGAACACCAGGCTGCGCATCGAATCGGGTAGCGCTGCGACCTGATCGCGCCGGGCGGCGCGCAATTGCTTGCGAAGTTCGTCCTTGGTCACGCGTCCCTCATGTATTCGATGCCGCGATCAAGACTTCTCCGCTCTGACAGAGGAAGCGCAGCGGGCCACCGGCCTACCGGCAGCGAAGACAAGTGACGGGACCGCCATGGGTCGTTGCCGGAAAATCCTCTGACGCCTTCACGTCAGGTGGGCGCCGTATATCCAGATTGCCAGGACAAACCCGCCAATCCGGTAGGGACAGCTCCCTAGGATTGCTTATAGCCTCAGGGATGTTCATGCGGCTCGTGCCGGGCAGCCCCGCCGTTTCCCTATTTAGGAGGTCTGCGAGCCGCCCTCAAGCCTCGTCGCTGCATTTTCGAGCGAGACTGCGAGCCGTTCGAGCTTTTCGGCGACGCGGTTGGTGTCGATTGCGGGCGGGGGCGGGGCGCTTGCCCGTGCCGCCTTGCTTTGGGCATCTTCGAGTTCGTCGGCCAGTATCAGCGCGGCAAAGAGCAGGTTCTTGGCCTCGTTGCTCGACAGGTTCGGTCCCATTGCCGCCAGCTTGCCGTCGATCACCGAAGCGAGCCGCTGAACGTTTTCTTCCTGCCCGTCGGCGCAGGAAACGGTATAGTGCCGTCCGCCGACCTTGAGCCTTACGTCACTCATTTCTCGAGGCTTTCGATGAGATCGTCGAGTTGCGAGAGGCTTGCCGATACCCGGGCCTTCAGCGCCTCGTGGCGAGTCACGTTATCGGCCTCGTCACCGGATTTGCCGGCCTGAGCCTCGATCCGCGCAACCGCGCGCTCGATCCTGTCGATAGCGCCAGAGATACGTTGCTCGCTCATACAGGGCCGGAAGTAACGCCAAGAGGCTGCCTTGGCAAAGGCTTGCGCCTGCCTGTTGATAAATCGCACAAGCAAAACCGAGTGCCTTTCCTGCCCGCCGCTCGGGTTGACCTTGCGCGCGCCCTCCGCGAAGGGTGCGCGCGCGTCGAATCGCCCCATATTTTCGGAGAATGATCCCCATGAGTCTCGACACCGCACGCATGGTCCGGATGGCCAATGCCATCAGGGCACTTTCCATGGATGCGGTGCAAGCGGCGAATTCGGGGCATCCCGGAATGCCGATGGGGATGGCGGATGTCGCCACCGTGCTGTGGAGCGAATATCTCCGGCACGACCCGAAAGCGACTGACTGGGACGACCGTGACCGCTTCGTGCTGTCGGCAGGTCATGGCTCGATGTTGATATACAGCTTGCTGCACCTTTCGGGTTATGAGCACCCGACGATCGAGGATATCCGCAACTTTCGTCAGCTTGGTTCACCCTGTGCGGGTCACCCGGAAAACTTTCTGCTCGACGGCGTCGAATGCACCACCGGTCCGCTGGGGCAGGGCCTTGCCATGGCAGTCGGCATGGCGATTGCGGAGCGCAAACTGAACGCAGATTTCGACGACGATTTGGTCGACCACCGCACTTGGGTGGTCGCGGGCGACGGCTGCCTGATGGAAGGCATCAACCACGAAGCGATCGGTCTTGCCGGGCATCTCAAGCTCGGCCGGATGAACGTGCTGTGGGATGATAACCGCATTACCATCGACGGCGATACCGACCTTTCGACGAGCGAGAATATCGAGGCCCGCTACGAAGCGACCGGCTGGCACGTCGCGACCTGTGATGGGCACGATTTCGACGATATCCGCCGCGCCCTCGACGAAGCACTGGCAGACGAACGCCCCTCGCTGATCGCCTGCCGCACAGTGATCGGCAAGGGCGCGCCCAACAAGCAGGGGACCAGCGCCACCCACGGCGCGCCGCTGGGCGACGAGGAAATCTCCGCCGCACGCGACGTGCTGGGCTGGGAAGCGAAGCCTTTCGAAATTCCCCAAGAGGTGCTCTCCGACTGGCGCAGCACTGCCGATGCCGGGGCAAGGGCGCACGGCGAATGGCTTGATCGCCTCTCCGTCCACAGCCAGCGCGTAGAGTTCAAACGTCGCATGGCCGGCGACTTGCCGGAAAACTTCAGCCTAGACGGTTATATCCAGTCGTTGATCGCAGGGCCGCAGAAGGTCGCCACCCGCAAGGCCAGCGAAATGGCGCTGGCCGAGATCAATAGCCAGTTGACCGAGACCATGGGCGGCAGCGCCGATCTCACCGGCTCTAATAACACCAAGGCGGGCGGCATCGGTCCGTTTACGGCTGACGATTACTCGGGACGCTATATCTACTACGGCATCCGCGAGTTCGGCATGGCTGCGGCGATGAACGGCATGGCGCTGCACGGAGGGGTGATCCCCTATGGCGGCACGTTCCTCGTCTTCACCGATTATTGCCGCGCTGCAATCCGCCTGTCGGCGCTGCAGCAGACGCGCGCGATCTATGTGATGACGCATGACAGCATCGGACTGGGCGAGGATGGTCCGACACACCAGCCGATAGAGCATGTCCAGTCGCTGCGCATGATACCCAACCTGTTAGTCATGCGTCCTGCCGATGCCGTCGAAACTGCGGAGTGCTGGGATATCGCATTGCGCGAGACCGATCGTCCCACGGTACTCGCGCTGAGCCGTCAGAATTTGCCGCAGGTACGCAATTCCGCGGACGAAACCGGCCTATCCTCAAAAGGCGCCTACCGTCTCAAGCGGGCCGAAGGTGAGCGCCGGGTCATTCTCGTCGCGACGGGGTCCGAAGTCCATGTCGCGCTGGAATGCGCAGATCGGCTTGAGCAGGAAGGTGTGGGCGCGGACGTCGTGTCGATGGTCTGCACGCAGTTGTTTGACGAGCAGGACGAAAGCTACAAGACGTATCTGCTGCCGAACGTCGCACCGGGCGAAATCCTGCGCGTAAGCATCGAGGCCGGTACGACCTTTGGCTGGGAGCGCTATACCATGTCGAACGGCCTCAACATCGGCATCGATCGCTTCGGTGCCAGTGCACCGGCAAGCGATCTCTTCGAGAAATTCGGTATCACTGCGGACGCTATCGTTCCGCAAATCATGAACAAATTGAACGGTTAAGCAGGAGCTTTTCGTATGGCCACCAAGGTTGCAATAAATGGTTTCGGACGCATCGGCCGCCTCGTGGCGCGCGCAATCCTGGAACGCGACGATCACGATCTCGAACTCGTCAGCATCAACGATCTCGCCGACACTAAGTCGAATGCCCTGCTGTTCCAGTATGACAGCACGCATGGCCGTTTCCCCGGCACGGTGGAAGTTGGTGACAATGCCATCATCGTGAACGGCAAGTCGATTGCAGTCACCAGCGAGCGTGACCCGCGCGACCTGCCGCATGCCTCGCAAGGCATCGATATCGTGCTCGAATGCACCGGCTTCTTCCAGAGCCACGAGCAGGCCGAACCGCACCTGAAGGCGGGCGCCAAGCGAGTGTTGATCTCCGCTCCGGCGAAGAACGTTTCAGCCACCATCGTCTACGGCGTGAACCATGAAACGCTGACAGCGGATGACGTAATCGTCTCCAACGCCAGCTGCACCACCAACTGCCTTTCGCCGATGGCGAAGGTGCTCCACGACACCGTGGGTATCGAACGTGGTTTCATGACCACGATCCACAGCTACACCAATGACCAGCGCATGCTCGACCAGATGCATGGCGACATGCGCCGTGCGCGCGGCGGCGCACAGAACATGATCCCGACCACCACCGGCGCAGCCCGCGCGGTCGGCCTGGTCCTGCCCGAACTCGCCGGTAAGCTCGACGGGTCGTCGGTCCGCGTGCCCACGCCGAATGTCAGTCTCGTCGATCTCGTCTTCACCCCCGGCCGCGACACGAGCGTCGAGGAACTGAACTCTGCACTCAAGGCTGCCTCGGAAGGCAAGATGAAGGGCGTGCTCGATTATACCGACCAGCCGCTCGTCTCCTCCGACTTCAACCACTATCCGGCCAGCTCGACCATCGACAGTCTCGAAACCAGCGTGATGGAAGGCAAGCTCGCCCGTGTCGTCAGCTGGTACGACAATGAATGGGGCTTCTCGAACCGGATGGTCGACACGGCCGGCGCGATGGCCAAGCTCGGCTGAGCATGGCGGAGTTCGAGACGCTCGACGATCTGCCGGAGGAGCTGACCGGCAAGCGCGTTCTGGTGCGCGTGGACCTCAACGTACCGATGGAGGGCGCG
>CAYPGL010000141.1:0-229 GCA_964410035.1 uncultured Qipengyuania sp.
ATAACGAGTTCGCCGCGCTCAAGTCGATGTGCGAAGAGGACCCGAACGTGGAAGAGTTCGACTTCTTCTAGACTTGCATTGGCCTGCCATCGACCCGACATCTGCCGTGCATGAACGATGTTCGATATCACGACATGCCCGATGGGCGCCGGATTGCCTATCGTCATCTGGCAGGTCAGGGCCCCACGCTGGTATTCCTGCCCGGCTACATGTCAGACATGGATGGCGG
>CAYPGL010000141.1:239-2938 GCA_964410035.1 uncultured Qipengyuania sp.
GGCTGTCTGCTGCTCGATTATTCCGGATGCGGACGCAGCGAAGGCGATTTCGCCGATGGAACGCTCACCCGCTGGCGCGAAGAAGTGGTGGCACTGGTCGAGACATATGTCGACGGCGAGGTCGTGCTCCTCGGGTCGTCGATGGGTGGCTGGCTGATGCTGCTGGCCGGGTTGGGATTGCGCGACAGGCTCGCGGGCATGGTGGGCATTGCCGCTGCGCCGGATTTCACCGACTGGGGGTATTCGGCCGCACAAAAGGAAGACTTGGCGGCGGGTCAAACCGTGTTCGAAGCTAATCCCTATGGGCCCGAACCTACGCCGACCTATGCCAGCTTCTTTACCGATGGTCAGGGACAGCGCCTGCTCGGCACAAGAATAGCCATAGAGGCGCCTGTGCGCCTGCTGCATGGTCAACGCGATACCGATGTGCCGTGGGAAACCAGCCAGCGTCTCGCCGCCGCGCTGCGTTCGGAGAATGTTCAAGTGACCTACGTCAAGGATGGCGACCACCGCCTTTCCCGTCAGCAGGATATCGGCTTGTTGCTGCGCACGGTGGATGGCCTTCTCCAAGATAGGGACACAGTTTGACCAACCTTCTTGCTTCCGTCGCCCTCGCGGTCCTCCAGGTTGGCCCCTTCCCGGGCCAGGGCGGCATGCCCGAAGTGCCAGAAGAGTTGAGAGACCGGCCGCCGCGTTCCGAAGCCGTCGAGCAGCCACCGCTAACTGAACTCGCAAATTGCCTGCGGCAGGCTTCGGCCAATCCCGCACTGGCGCTGGATACCGCGCAGCGCTGGCGCGAAGACGCGCAGACCCAATTGGAAATGGCGCAATCCGCCCATTGTCTCGGCCTTGCGCTCGTCCAGTCGAACCGGATGGCCGAAGCGCGCGAGGCTTTCGAACTCGCCGCTGCAGAAGCTCCGGCCGACAATCGCACGTACAGCGCCAGGCTTGCCGCCATGGCTGGAAACGCAGCCATGGCTCAGGGTGATGTTGAAGCGGCGCTTCCGCTACTCGATCAGGCCGGCGAAATGGCGCTGGCGGCGGAAGATAATGAGCTGGGTGCGGACCTGCGGGTCGACCTCGCCCGTGTGCTGGTTCGTCTGAACCGGGCAGAAGATGCCGCCTTAGCTCTCGCCGAGGCGCGCGAGGCAGACCCTCTCGACCCGCAGGCCTGGCTATTGTCGGCAACCCTGTCCCGCAGGCTGGAACGGCTTGGCGAAGCGCAGAACCAGATCGAACGTGCGGCCACGCTTGCCCCGCGCGATGCGCAGGTCGGGCTGGAGGCCGGCGTCATCGCCGCCATGTCAGGCCGCGTTCCGGATGCTAGGGCAAGCTTCCATTCGGTAATCGACGTCGCGCCGGACAGCCCGGAAGCCGGGCGCGCACAGACCTATCTCGAACAATTGGACACACCCGCCACCGAATGACCCAATATTCCATCCTCGATCTTGTCCCCGTCCGCGAAGGCGGAACCCTGAGCGAAGCCTTCGAATCCGCCGCCAATTTGGCCAAGGCCGCGGAGAGTGCCGGCTGCAAGCGCTACTGGGTCGCGGAGCATCATGCGATGGAGGGCATAGCGGGGGGAGCGACCTCCGTAGTGCTCGCCCACATCGGAAATGCGACGAGCACCATCCGCATCGGTTCAGGCGGGATCATGCTGCCGAACCACACGCCTTTCCAGATCGCGGAACAATTCGGAACGCTTGATGCGCTGTTCCCCGGGCGGGTCGACCTCGGTCTCGGCCGCGCCCCGGGCGCCGGACCAGAACTTCAAAGGGCGCTGCGCAAGGACCTGCACCGTGCAGCCGAGATGTTTCCGCAGGACGTGGTCGAACTGCAGGGTTTCATGGCGGGCGATAGCGCAGTCAATCCGACGCCCGGACTCGGGGCAAGACCAGAATTCTGGATGCTCGGGTCTAGTCTTTTCGGGGCGCAGCTCGCCGCAAGATTGGGCATGCCCTATGCATTCGCCAGTCACTTCGCGCCGGACCAGCTCGACGCCGCACTTGAGCTCTACCGGCGCGACTTCCAGCCCAGCCAAGCGTGCGAAAAACCCCATGTCATGGCGGCGATGAATCTCTTTTGCGCAGATAGCGAAGAGGAGGCCGACACGCTCGCCACCTCGCAAATGCAGGCCTTCGTCGCGCTTCGTACGGGAAAGCCTTCGAAGCTCAAGCCTCCCGTTGCGGGCTACCGCGACCAGTTGCCGCCGACTGCGCAGGCCATGCTCGCCCATATTGGCCAGGCAAGCGCCATCGGCACCCCCCAGCAATGCGCGGATACCGTGCAGGCATTCGTAGAGCGCACCCGCGCCGACGAGATCATTTTTGCAGGTCCCACCTTCGATCCGCAGGCGCGCATCGACAGTCTGCAAAGCGCGATGGCCGTCTTGGCCTGACGTTACGGCACGGGTCCGCGCATAGGTTTGCAAAAATGCACGAACGGCGGCTTGCGGTGACCTCTCAAGAGGCCTAATCGCCGCCCCTTACCGGTCCGGGCATGACTCGGATATTTCAAGGCGCCGCAATTATCGCGCGTCGCAAGCGAGAGGCCCCCGATGGGTTCCAAGACCGCCACCACCCCCGCCGCCCAGACCAAGGCGCTCGTGCAGCACATGCGCGACTCGCTTCTTCCCGGTGATACTCCCTTCGATGGGCCACGCATGCAGGAAGCCGCGGAATTCGTTATCGAGACCGCTC
>CAYPGL010000141.1:2948-5334 GCA_964410035.1 uncultured Qipengyuania sp.
CGGCAATTTGGCGAAGCGGCGATCGCGATCGAGTCGGTCACCGAAGGTCAGCGCTACACGCGCATCGCCATCATCAATGACGACATGCCTTTCCTGGTGGATTCGACGGCCAACGCGATTGCCGCGCTAGGCATATCGATTGATCGGCTGGTTCATCCGGTCGTGCCCGTAGAACGCACGAAAGGCTGCAAGCTCGCCAGCATCCTCGAAGGCGACCCCGAAGACGCTTATTGGGAATCGATGATCTACATCGAGACCGCGCGCGTTGATGCAAAGCAGCGGCGCGCACTCGATGAAGCGCTGCAAATTACGCTCGAAGATGTCCGCGCCGCGGTAAACGACTGGCCCAAGCTGCGGGACCAGATGAAATCGGACGCCGCGACAATCGAGGATGAGGAAGGGCGCGCGCTTCTCGAATGGCTGGATTCGGGAATGCTAACCCAGCTTGGCCATGTCCTGCGTCGGCGCGATGGGGAGCAGAAAGATCCGCTGGGCATCTGCCGCGCAGGCGAGCCTGAGCTGCTTGTCGGTGCAAGTTACGAACGCGCATTCAAGTGGTTCGAAGGGAAGGGTGAGACGCGCTCGCTGCTGATTATCAAGGCGAACCATCTGTCGCGCGTGCATCGTCACGTCCCGCTCGACCTGTTCATCGTACCTCGGCGCGAGGGCAAGAAGATCGTCGCTCTCTCGATCCATGCGGGTGTCTGGACAAGTGCCGCCCTGGCCGCTCCGCCGCGTGCCGTGCCGATCCTGCGCGAGCGGCTCGACGGCATCCGCAACAAGCTGAAATTCGATTTAGTCGGCCATGCGGGCAAGGCGCTCGTTCACGCAATGACCACGCTTCCGCACGATCTCCTGATCGGCTTCAGTGAAGTGGATACCGAGCGCGTGGCGACCACCATGATGGCGCTCGTCGATCGCCCCCGCCCCCGCCTCGCGTTGGTCGAGGCCCCGCTCGCGCGGCACCTGTTTGCATTCGTCTGGTTGCCGCGTGACATGCTGGCGACACAGGTGCGGCTGCAGATCAAGTCGTTGCTGGAAGAAAACGCGGCCGCACGCCTGCTCGACTGGAGCCTTGAGGTCGAGGGCGGTAACCTAGCAATGCTGCGCTTCGTGCTCGACATCCGCGACGGAGCCAGAGCGCCGAACGAAGCAATGCTCGAAGAGCAGCTCCAGACATTGCTGCGCGGCTGGAGCGAGGCAGTCGAGAACGAGCTCGTCACCATGGTCGAAAAGGGTCGTGCCGCGGCGCTTGCCATGCGGTTCGCGGAAAGTTTTCCCACTGGCTATCGCGCTCGCTTTGGTCCCCGCGAAGCTGCCGAGGACATCGCCCGGCTGCGAGCACTCGGCATTCATGCGGAAGAGGACGATGAGGACGAAGCCCCGCATCGGGGCGCCCGCCTCTACCTGTGCGAACGCGACGATCCCGCCTGTCTCCGCCTGAAACTCTATCAGGCTGAAGGCAGCCTTCCGCTGTCCGATGCCGTGCCGGTGCTCGAGAATTTCGGTTTCCACGTTCAGTCCGAGATGCCGACTGTGCTGAACGAGGGCCAGCTCGGCACTGTCCACGATTTCGCCTTAGAACTCGCGCCGGGAGTTGTTTCTTCCGATCTTGTCCAGCGGTCCGAAGCGATCGAGGCTGCGGTGGCCGCAGTACTAAACGGTCATGCGGAAAACGACGTGTTCAACCGTCTCGTCGCGGAAGCGGGGCTGGGTGCGGCTCAGGCGGACTGGCTACGCGCCTTTTATCGCTACCTGCGACAGACCGGCATGGGCTTCACCATATACACCGTGGTCGATGCACTTGCGAAAAATCCGGACATCACTGCGGCCCTGATCGACTTGTTCACGGCGCGTCACGATCCCGAATTCAAGTCCGGTCGCGAAAGCGCCGTCGAGGATGCGAAGGGCCGCATCAAGCGCGGACTGGCCAAGGTCAAGGCAATCAACGACGATCGCCTGCTTCGGCTGTACAATGCGCTGATCGAGGCGATCCTGCGCACCAACAGTTTTGCCCCGGCGGCGAATGAAGCGCTGGCCTTCAAGATTGATTCCGCCCTTGTGCCCAACCTGCCCAAACCCCTCCCTTGGCGCGAAATCTTTGTTTATTCGCGCCGCGTCGAGGGCATCCACCTGCGCTCCGGCCCGGTGGCACGCGGGGGCCTGCGCTGGTCGGACCGACGCGATGACTTCCGTACCGAAATTCTGGGCCTGATGAAGGCGCAGCGCGTCAAGAACGCTGTCATCGTTCCTACAGGAGCGAAGGGCGGATTCTATCCCAAGCAATTGCCCGATCCCGCGCTCGACAGAGAGGGCTGGGCCGCCGAAGGGCAGGCTAGCTACGAAGTCTTCATTCGTACCCTGCTTTCGGTCACCGACAATATCG
>CAYPGL010000142.1:0-5315 GCA_964410035.1 uncultured Qipengyuania sp.
CCGAGCTGGTGAAGAAGTGGCTCGGAAAGGTCGTGCCGCAAAAAGATAACTATTTTGCTACGCTCAACTGCGCGGTCTTCTCGGACGGCACCTTCGTCTACATCCCTGAGGGTGTGCGCTGCCCGATGGAGCTCAGTACCTATTTCCGCATCAACGCGGAGAATACCGGCCAGTTCGAGCGCACGCTGATCGTCGCCGAAAAGGGCAGCTATGTCAGCTATCTGGAAGGCTGCACCGCGCCCATGCGTGATGAGAACCAGCTGCACGCCGCCGTGGTGGAATTGGTCGCGATGGAAGATGCGGAGATCAAGTATTCGACCGTCCAGAACTGGTACCCCGGCAATGCCGAGGGCAAGGGCGGGATTTACAATTTCGTCACCAAACGCGGGCTGTGCCAAGGCGCGCGCAGCAAGATCAGCTGGACCCAAGTCGAAACCGGCAGTGCGGTGACGTGGAAATATCCTTCCTGCGTCCTCAATGGCGAAGACAGCGTGGGCGAATTCTACTCGGTCGCCGTCACCAACAATTACCAGCAGGCCGATACAGGCACGAAGATGATCCACAACGGCAAGGGCAGCCGTTCAACGATCATCTCCAAGGGCATTTCGGCGGGCAAAAGCAATAACACCTATCGCGGACTGGTGCGCGTCGCGGCCAATGCTGACGGCGTTCGCAACCGCACCGAATGCGACAGCCTGTTGATCGGCGATCAGTGCGGCGCACATACCGTGCCCTATATCGAGGTCAAGAACCCCAGCGCCCAGATCGAGCACGAGGCGACCACCAGCAAGATCAGCGACGATCAGCTCTTCTACGCCATGCAGCGCGGACTTGACGAGGAAGAGGCGATGGCGCTCATCGTCAACGGCTTCGCCAAGGACGTGATGAAGCAGCTACCGATGGAGTTTGCCGTCGAAGCGCAGAAACTTCTCGCGATTTCGCTAGAGGGGAGTGTGGGGTGATGAGGCGCGTTTTATTCTCTGACCTGATGTCGGTTAGTCTGGCCGCCCCTCTCGCGGCGCAGGAAGCGCTGCCGAGTGCGAAGTTGATCGCTCAAGCACAGGATCGATGTATGGCACCACCCGCAGCCTGGATGTCTAGCAAATCATCTGACGACGGGGCTATCTACGAGACAGCGAAGGCCAATTGCGCAGAATCCGAGGAACAACTGCAGCGCGCACTTGAGCGCGACATGTCTGCGGATCGCGCGGCCGAAGTCAAAGACATTCTCGCGAAGCAGGAAAAACCCAACTTTATCGCAATGCTGACTGAAATCCGTGACGATCGGGTTTCGCGAGGAGCGAAATGACCGACCGCAAGACCCTCCAACTCCGCGATCCGTCCGAAATCGCCGACGCAGCCCCTTCGATAAAGAAGAAGGGTCGCGGATGGGAAATCTCGGAGAAGCGGCTCGACGCGCTGCACGAACAAGCGCGCGAAATGCGTCGGCATTCGACTGAGGCGCACAAGGCGCTGGCCGAACGTTTCGCCAAGGCCGACATGGGTCGCTATACCTTCAAACGGCACGCCGTTGTTGGTAGCGCGATCGTCGATTTCAACTGCCACAATCTCGGCATGGCGATCATGATCGACGAGGAGGGGCAGGACGATACTCTCGCCAAGCGCCGCGACAAGAGCCTCGAATCGGTCGGCATCCGCGTGATGCGGATCGCCGCCAAGGACATCCTCGAGAATATCGATGCGGTTCTCGAACGCATAACCCTCGGCATGCGTAGCCGCATCGCCGACAAGCAGCAGGCCCGCCGCGAGCACCAGCGCAGCAGTGCGCCGCGGCCCCGCTATACCAGGAATGACAATGCTTAAGATCGACAATCTCACCGCCGAAGTGGGCGGCACGCAAATCCTCGATGGTCTCAGTCTCGAAGTCCCTGCCGGAGAGGTCCATGCCATCATGGGCCCCAATGGCGCCGGCAAGTCGACGCTCTCCTATGTCCTTGGAGGCCGACCGGGATATGAGGTGACCGGCGGATCGGTCACCTTCCAGGGCCAGGATCTGCTCGACATGGAGCCACACGAACGCGCTGCTGCCGGCCTTTTCCTGGGCTTCCAGTATCCGGTCGAAATCCCGGGCGTTTCGAATGTTCAGTTCCTTCGTGAAGCGCTTAATTCGCAGCTGAAATCGCGCGGCGCAGAACCGCTGACAGGTGGCGAATTTCTCAAGCTGGCCAAGGAAAAGGCAGCTTTGCTCAAACTCGACATGGACATGCTAAAGCGCCACGTGAACGTCGGCTTTTCCGGCGGCGAGAAGAAGCGCGCCGAGATGGTCCAGATGGGCATTCTCGATCCCGCCTTCGCCGTGCTCGACGAAACCGACAGCGGCCTCGATATCGACGCGCTGCGGGTGGTGGGCGATGGAATCAATGCGATCATGCGCAGTGCCGACAAGGGCGTGCTGCTGATCACCCATTACCAGCGGCTGCTAGAGGTGGTGAAGCCCGATCGGGTATCGATTCTGAGCAAGGGCCGGATCGTGAGAACCGGGGGGCCGGAACTTGCACAGCAGCTCGAAAGCGAAGGCTACGATGCCGTGATGGAGGCCGCATGATCATCGCTGCACTCACCCTCCTGCTTGCGCAATCGGGCGCTCCTGCAGCCGCTTCTACCCCGACCGAAGAAGACGTCGCGCGCGAAACTGCCGTGATCGATGAGGTCTTCGATGAATGGCAGGGCGGCATCTACAAGAAGGAAGACGGCAAGCTTACGTGCCGCATGAAGCAGAGTTCGGGCGATCAGGCTGTCGACCTGCTGCGCTGCGGTGCCATGATCGGCTGCTACGCGCCCCGCGCGGAAGAGCTCGATACGATTGCCGCTTCCGACGCACCCGCCGAAGACCGGAAGGCGCAGATGCAGGAAGTGATGGACGAAGTTCAGCCCTGCATCGAGAAGGCCCACCGTGAGGGCAAGCGCCGGATTGCCATCGTGAGGGCAGCGGAATGAGCCGGACCATCGAACTACCGACTCGCAAGGATGAAGCTTGGCGCTATGCCGCGGTGGAAAAGCTGCGCGCCGACGATCTCGGAAAATGGCGTCAGATCGACGTGGCGGCAGGCGAGAAAGTGCGCGAACTTGTCGTGATAAGCGACGAAGATGCCGGTGAAACGGAGCTGGTCCAGCTGCGCGTGGACCTCGGCGACAACGCTCGTTGCGAGATTTTTGGCGTCATTGCTTCGGGAGAATATGCCCGGGTCGAAGTGGAAGTGAAGCTCGGCAGGGCCGCGCATTTCGAAATGGGCGGCATTACCGTCGGCGGCAGGGACACTGTGCGCGAATTCGTAACGCATGTGATCCATGCCGAACCCGAAGGAACGAGCAACCAGACCGTGCGCAGCGTTCACTGGGGCAAGGGGACCGGTAACTTCCTCGGCAGCATCGACGTGGTGCGAAACGCCCAGAAGACGGATGCGGCGCAGGACTTCAAGGGCCTGCTCCTCGAGAAGGGAGCGAGCGTGAATGCCGTTCCGCAGCTGGAAATTTTCGCTGACGATGTGAAGTGCGCGCATGGCGCCACCGTCGGCCAGCTCGACGAGAGCGCACGCTTCTACATGGCGGCACGTGGACTTTCGCCCGACCTGTCTCGCCGCCTACTGGTCCAGGCCTTCATCGGCGATGCGCTGGTGGGACTCGAGGATGAGGAAACGCAAGAGCGGCTGATGCAGATCGCACTGGACAAGCTGGACAAGCACTTGTGAGCGAAGCAGCTACCCTTACGCGTAAAGCGGATTTTCCCGGCCTTGTCACCGAAGATGGCAAGCCCTGGCACTATCTCGACACGGCCGCCTCAGCACAGAAGCCGCAGGTGGTTGTCGACGCGATGAGCCGGGCGCTCGGCCGCGACTACGCGACCGTACACCGCGGGGTCTATGGCCGTTCAGCGCAGATGACACTTGGCTACGAAGCAGCGCGCCGCCGGGTCGCCGATTTCATCGGTGCGCGGTCGGAGAACGAGGTGGTGTTCGTGCGCGGCGCCACCGAAGCCATCAACCTGGTAGCGGCGACTTGGGGCATGACCCGCATTGGTCAGAGCGATCGGATCATCCTCTCTACGCTCGAACATCATTCGAATATCGTTCCATGGCAAATGCTTGCTGAGCGTACTGGAGCGGAAATCGAGGTCTGCCCGTTGACCGAAGACGGACAGATCGATGTCGGAGGATTGGAAGCACTCATCTCGCCGCGAACCAAATTGGTGGCACTGGCGCATGTTTCGAACGTCTTAGGTTCGGTACTCGATGCGCGGAAGGCCGCAGACCTCGCGCATTCGGTTGGCGCGAAGATCCTGCTCGACGGCTGCCAGGCCGCCCCGCGCATGAAGCTCGACATGGCCGCGCTGGATTGCGACTTCTACGTTTTCTCCGGTCACAAGCTCTACGGTCCCACGGGTATCGGCGTGCTTTGGGCTCGCGAGGAAATTCTCGCCCATATGCCCCCCTATCAGGGAGGAGGCGCGATGATCGACAAGGTCGCATTCGACGGCACGACCTACGCCCCACCTCCGCAGCGCTTCGAAGCCGGGACGCCCATGATCACTGAGGCAATCGCGCTGCATGCCGCCATCGACTATGTCGACGCCCTCGAACCCGATCGGTTGTTCACGCATGAAGCGGCCCTAGCCGCACAACTGCGCGCCGAACTGCGCAAGCTGAACGCTGTGACGCTGTTCGGGCCGGAGGAAAGCGCCGGAATCGTGTCCTTTGCGCTGGATGGGGTTCACCCGCACGATTTGGGCACCATATTGGATGAAGAACACGTCGCTATCCGCGCCGGACATCACTGCGCACAGCCATTGATGGAGCACCTGGGCGTTCCGGCCACTGCCCGCGCCAGTTTCGGCCTTTATAGCGACGAAGACGATATAGCCGCGCTGATGCGCGGAATCGAAAGGACCCGGAGGATCTTCGGATGAACAAACCCAGCGACGACAAGGATTTCATCGCCGCCCCTTCACCTGCCGATACGATTGTCGGCAAACCCCCGCGGGCGCGCGTTGCTGACGCTGTCGATCCCGATGAGACCGCAGGCGCGAAGCTTGAGCGCAAGCGCGATTATCTCGAAGGCTTCCTCGCCAAGAAACCCGAAGAGGAAAGTACCTCTGGCGCGGGCGGCAAGCTGCAGCAGGCAGTGATCGATGCGCTCAAGGAAATCTACGATCCCGAGATTCCGGTCAATATCTACGACCTGGGCCTAATTTACGGCGTCGAAGTAGACGACGATTGCGATGTTACCGTCATCATGACGCTGACCACGCCGCATTGCCCGGTGGCCGAAAGCATGCCCGGCGAAGTCGAACTGCGCGC
>CAYPGL010000143.1:0-5222 GCA_964410035.1 uncultured Qipengyuania sp.
GCCATCCCGCAGATGGGGCAACTTCCCGGTCCTACCTGGCGGATCTCAGGATGCATGGGGCAAGTGTAGATCGTCCCTTCGGGAACGTTCTCGACCTGTTTGAGATGCGCGCAGGAAAGGTAGTGATCCGGATCGCCGACGAACTTGTCTTTGCACCGCGCCGAACAGAAGTGGTGAGTTGCGCCATCGTGCTCGGCGATATGCGCCGCGCCATCGATTGTCACGCTCATGCCGCAGACGGGATCGATCGCGCTGCCTTCAGCTTTCACATCGTGCGTGTGGTGCTTGTCGCAACAGCTCATAGTCGGCCTCCTCTGCGTGGCAAGAGTGTGTGATCGGGATCAGGGATAGGACGCGAAAACCTCGCGGCGCCCGTTGCCAAAAGCGATGACCTCATAGGGCTGCACTCGTCCGCCCGCCTCCATACCCGGCGAACCGAGCGGCATACCGGCGACCGCCAAACCTTGGACCCAGTCGGGCCTTTCCGCGAGCAGGCGCTCGACATCGGCAGCAGGCACATGTCCTTCTATGACATAGCCGTCCGCAATCATTGTATGACACGAACGCAAGTCATCTGGCACGCCGTGTACCGTCTTTACAGACGCCATGTCGGGGTGATCGATCGTCTCGACCTCATGCTTTTCGCCGTGCCGCATATGCGCCGCCCAAGCTTCGCAGCATCCGCAACTGGGATCGCGGTACATCGTGAAGTTCGCGGCCTGAGCGGCGCCTGTGCATGCTACGAGAAGTACTGTGCCGAGTACGGGCAGAAAGGGGCGGCGGGTCGGGTTCCTGTTCAAGCTCATCAGTCGTGTCCCATGGATTTCATGTCTTCGTCCGACATGTTCGACATGTCGTGCCCCGCATGCGGATCTGCAGCAGCCGTTGCGGTCGGGGTCGGTTCAGGTGTCGCGACAGGATCACGGGTGGCCTTCTGAGCCGAAGGAGCGGGCGCGGCACTGGGCACAGGAGCCTGGCTCGACGCCGCAACCGGCTCATCCGTCGCTGGTGTGGTCGCAACTGCGAGCTCAGTCGGAACCGGAGTAGCGATAGCCGTCTCAGCCGCCGGCGCGTCATCGTCGATCGGCGAGGCGGCGTCACCGCATCCCGCGAGCGTCAACAGGCAGGCAGGCACAACAAGCAACTTTCCAGCAAATGCGAAGATAACGGGACGCATGAGAGTTTCCTTTAGAGCTTAAGGTGATTGAGACCGTGGGCGAGCTCACCGCCCATGAAGCCTTGAACAATCAGCAGCGCGGCAATTGGAAAAAGCAAGAAGCGAAGAGCAGCGCGCGATCTTGAAGGTCGGTAAGCTATCCAGGCCGCTGCCATGCCTAGGACGGAGATCAGCATTCCGTTCCAGCGGTGAACCTGCATGACGGTATCGCCGCCGAACCACAGACCGGTGTGTATCCACCCGAAGAGGGCGGCCAAGACACCTCCCGCAGCGCCGCCGTAGATCATGATCCTTACGGCCGCTTCGCGCTCGGGCGTGCGGCGGGTCATTACGAACAACTCGGTAAGCGCAGCCATCAAGAAGAGCGCGATCGGAAAGTGGACCGTTGCCGGATGCAGGCTCTTGAGGACTCCGGTGATGCCTTCGCTTTCAACCTGCCCGTCATCGTGGTCTTCCGGCGTAGCGCTCGAAGTCGCCTCGTTAACCGCGACTGCGATGTCGTGACCGGGTTGAGTATGGACCGCCTCGCTTGCAGTTGGGCGCGTTTCTTCCTCGCCGTGCTTTTCGTTACCGTGCGCGAACGAGGTCGTTGGCGAGAGGAGGAGGACCAGGCAAGCGAAAAGACGGAGAACGGAATTCACCGCTTTGCCTTCTCGAACAGGTCGACCAGTTCGCCGAACTTCTGTTTCTGTTCATCAGCGTCACCACTGGCAATTGCTTCAGCCACACAGCACGCGGCATGGCGCTTGAGTATCTCGCTCTCGGCCCGACCCAGCGCAGCCTTTACTGCCTGTACCTGATTGAGGACATCGATGCAGTAGCGATCATCCTCGATCATCTGCGCGACGCCGCGCACCTGTCCCTCGATCCTGCGAAGACGATTGACGATACGGGAACCATCGGTTGCTGACACGCTTTAGAACTCCCTATGCAGCAATACCCTGAGGGGTATCTTGCAATACTCTTAGGGGGTATATATGACAAGAGCCGAAGGAGTTGCAACACCCATGTCCGAATTGCTGGTTTCACGTCGACGACTTTTAGGAGCTGGGGCGCTTGGTGCAGGCGCATTGGCCCTGCCCGCCTGGGCTCGCGGTGCTGATCTTCACGGTGGGGGATCTATCCGCCCCGGTTTCGACGAAGTGTCGGGCCGCGACATTGCCCTGACAATCGGCGAAGGACCTAGCGTGGTGCAGGGGCGTCGCGGGCATGCGATCGCCGTCAATGGCAGCGTGCCCGGTCCGCTGGTTCGCCTCCAGGAAGGTCAGCCGGTTCGTCTCGCGGTCACGAACACGCTCGATGAAGACAGCTCGATCCACTGGCACGGTCTGCTGCTGCCGTTCCAATTCGATGGCGTTCCTGGTGTCAGCTTCCCCGGGATCAAGCCGGGTGAGACGTTCGTCTATGACATTCCCGCACTGCGCCAGAGCGGAACCTATTGGTGGCATAGTCACTCGGGGCTGCAGGAGCAGGCTGGGCATTACGGCCCAATCGTGGTCGAACCCGCCGGAACCGATCCTGTCCAGGCCGACCGCGATTACGTGCTGCTGCTCAGCGAATTTACCCCTCTCCATCCGCATACGATCATGGACAAGCTGAAGAAGGGCGAAGGCTATTTCAATTACCAGCAGAACACCTGGACCGACGACTATCCGTTGTCGGGCGAGGACCGGCGGATGTGGGCGCGCATGCGAATGATGGCGACCGACATCCTGGACGTGACGGGCTCGACCTACACCTATCTCGCCAATGGGCGGGGACCGGAAGAGGGATTGGAATTTCTCTTCAATCCGGGCGAACGGGTGCGGCTGCGAGTCATCAACGGAAGCGCCATGACGTTCTTCAACGTTCGTATTCCTGGGGTGAAGTTCTGGGTAGTCGGTGCCGACGGCCAGAATGTGCGCCCGGTTGAAGTCGAAGAATTCCAGATCGGCACAGCAGAGACTTATGACATCGTTGTCGAGCCGACAGGCGAAGCCCGGACGATCGTCGCCGAGAGCATGGACCGGTCGGGCATGGCTGTAGCCACATTGGCCTCCCGCCCCGGCGCGCGGGCAACCGTACCCCCACTCCGCGACCCGCCGCTGCTGACGATGGCGGACATGGGCATGAACCACGGTTCGGGTGGCATGGACCATGGTGGAGATATGGAAGGCATGGATCACTCAGCCATGGGCCATGACATGTCATCGCAGGGCGCCGCTGCCGAGCGGATGGCCGGCATGGACATGAGCGGCATGAACATGCGCGACACATCTAAATTGCCCCCCGACGTAAAGGTCGGGCCAGGTATCGATATGGTGTCTATGAACCCGGTCGATCGCATGGGTGATCCGGGACTTGGCCTCGATAAGGTTCCCCACAAGGTCCTGACCTACAAGGACTTGGTTGCGCTCGCACCGAATGACGATTTGCGCCGCCCGTCGCGGCAAATGGAAATCCACCTGACCGGCAACATGGAGCGCTACATGTGGTCGTTCGACGGCAAGAAGTTCACCGCCGTCAGCGACGACCCGATCCGCTTCGCTTATAACGAACGTGTCCGGGTGAAGCTGGTCAATGACACGATGATGGCGCACCCGATCCACCTCCACGGGCACTTCTTCGAACTGGTCAACGGTGCGCCTGCCGACCGCCAACCGCAGAAACATACCGTTATCGTGCAGCCCGGCGGCAGCGCTACCTTCGACCTTACCGCCGACGAAGAGGGCGACTGGGCCTTCCACTGCCACCTGCTCTATCACATGCATTCTGGCATGTTTCAGATCGTGACCGTCGCGTCGCGGGGCAATCAGCCCGATGTGAAACGGGTGGGAGAAGACTGATGCGTTTGCTCTTCGTCATGCTCCTTGCGAGCACCGCCACCCCAGCTTTTGCACAGGACCATTCGGGCCACGCGATGCCTGGCGGGCAAACACCTGCCCAGACCGAATGCGAAAAGGAGGCCGCACGCCACCGCGCTATGGGCCATGCCGTTCCCGAAGGCTCCTGCGCGCCGGCGGCGCAACCGGCCGAACCGGCCGCGGGCGGTCACGCCGACGCCCATTCCGGCATGGACCATTCTCAGATGGACCATTCGCAGATGGACAATGGCGAGATGCAGGGCATGGACCACTCGACCATGGACCACTCCGCCATGGATCATTCCAAGATGGAAGGCATGGACCATTCCACGATGGGCCATGAAAACATGCAGCTGCCCGAAAAGACGCCCATCGGCGACGGTGCGATGGGCCACGACGCGATGGACATGACCCCCATCCCGGAAGGGCCGCCTCCGGCTTCGGCAGGATCGGGACCGCCTCGCGCCGCCGATGCGATCTGGGGTGCCGATGCAATGCGAGCCTCGCGTAATGCCCTGCGCACCGAGAATGGCGGGATGAATGTGTTCTGGTTCCAGGGCGACCGCGCTGAATATCGCGCGCGAGAAGGCGGCGATGGCTACCTGTGGGACGTGCAGGGCTATTACGGTGGCGATACCGACAAATTCTGGTTCAAGAGCGAGGGCGAAGGCGCCTTCGGCGAACAGGTGGAGTCCGCCGAGATACAGGGCCTTTGGAGCCACGCGATTGGACCGTGGTGGGATCTTCAGGCTGGAGTTCGGCAGGACTTGACCGGTCCCGAGCGCACCCATGCCGTCATCGGTGTCCAAGGGTTGGCCCCCTATACTTTTGAAGTCGATGCAGCCGCCTTTCTGTCGAACAAAGGCGACCTTACCGCGAGCATCGAGGCCGAGCTTGACCAGCGCATCACGCAGCGCCTTCTTCTGCAACCGCGTGCTGAGGTAAGTCTTTCTGCACAGGACATACCTGAGCTTGGCATCGGAGCGGGCCTGGATTCTGTCGAACTGGGGCTGCGCCTGCGTTACGAAATCGCTCGGGAGTTTGCCCCTTACATCGGGGTGGAGCAGGAATGGAAAGTTGGTCAGAGCGCCGACTATGCGCACCTCGCGGGGGAAGATCCCATCGTGACGAATTACGTTGTGGGCGTTCGGTTCTGGTTCTGAAGAGGGGATTACAATGAAGTTTGAGTATTTCGCGGCTTC
>CAYPGL010000144.1:0-5195 GCA_964410035.1 uncultured Qipengyuania sp.
TCAATCCCATCTCACCGCTGGACCTGACTTGTCCCGCAAACGGGCGCAGCAGACCTGCAAGAATGCGTATCAGGCTGGATTTTCCGACCCCGTTCGCACCCGTAATCTGTACGATATTCCCCGGCCCGCAGGTAAGCGAGAGCCCCTTGAAGAGCAGCCTGTCTCCGCGTCGGCAGGCAATGTCGGTCGCGGTGAGCTGCGCTTGCATGGCCAGATGCGATAGGCAAAAGGCGCGGCTGCGACAAGCAACAGAGGATTCGCCGATATGGCCGTCGAGGAACTTACCCCCGAAGAACGTGACAGCTGGCTGCGCGCATTGCCGAAATGGTCCCTCGCGCGCGAAGGCAAGGCGATCGAGCGCAGCTTCGAGTTTGCCGATTTTGCCGAGGCTTTCGCTTTCATGACCCGTATCGCGATCATTGCGGAAAAGCGCGATCACCATCCCGAATGGTCGAATGTCTACAACAAGGTAGAGATTACGCTGACCACACATGACGCTGGCGGACTTTCACTGCGCGACGTCAATATGGCCAAGAAGATCGACAAGATCATCTGATCGCTACTTGCCCATCGGTCTGATGCTCGCGCGGGTCTGCTTGCGGACCCGGCCGGGCATCCAGCGCGCACCGAAGGCGAGCCTTTTGGCGGTCTTGCCCACGGTGGAGTGCAGTTTCTCGCCATGGACCGCGTCCCAAGCAGCCTTGGCCACGTCTTCGACTGGAGTGATTTCGAGGCCTGCTTCTTTCACCCGGCTCCGGATGTCCTCGTTAGTCCTGGCGTTTGGGCTGTGATCGAGCAGCGGGGTTTCGATGAAGCCCGGCATGATCGAGCGGACCTTGATGCCATCTTCCGCCCATTCCGCGTCGAGGCTTTCCGTGATCGCTCGAACGCCGAATTTCGTCGCCGAATACACGCTCGCACCTGGTGTGCCGTACAGGCCAGCCGCACTGGCGGTGTTAAGCAGGCATGATCCGGGCGCGGTTTTCTGTAAGTGCGGATAAGCCGCCTGCGCGCCGAATAAGACCCCCTTCAGATTGATGTCGAGGCAGCGGGTAATTTCTTCTTCGCTGTTCTCGATCAGCGCGCCGCCGAGGGGGATGCCGGCATTGTTCGCCACCACATCGATCCGGCCGCCCGCAGCGGTGGCGAAGCTGTCGAGCGCCTCGTTCCAAGCAGCCCGGTCACGCACGTCGAAGGTGTGCTGATACACGAACCCGTGGCCGATTAGGTCGCGCGTGACCCACATGTTGTGCTCGTCCAGATCGCCGAGGCCGACGAACCAGTCGCGCTTGCCGAAATAAAGTGCGATGGCCCGGCCGATGCCCGAAGCGCCGCCGGTGATGAAGATCGCCTTGCGCGTGCTCATGAAACCACTCCCAAGTTAAAGCGCGGGATCGGCATAGGCATACCAGGCGAAGATAGCCATTGCCCCGCGGTGCGGCTTCCACCTTTCCGCCAGTGCACGTGTTTTCTTTTCGTTGGGGCGTTCGGGTAGCTCGAGCATCTTGGCGCAGGCGGCCTGTACGGCGAGATCACCCGCCGGCCATATGACCTGCCGCCCTTCGGCAAAGAGAAGGTAAATCTCGGCCGACCAGCGGCCAATGCCCTTGATCCGGGTAAGCTCCGCGATGGCATCCTCGTCGTCCTGCGGCAAGTTCTCGAGGTCGAGTTCCTGGCCATCCACGAGTTCGCACAGCGACCGCACATAGCCCTGTTTCTGCCGTGACAATCCGCAGGCGCGTAATGTGTCGAAGTCGCGGGCCAGAAGTTCGTGCGCGTGCATCTCTTCGCCGAGCTCCGCCTCGAGCTTGCGCCATACCGAGGATGCCGCCGCGACGCTGACCTGCTGCCCGACGATCGTGCGCAACAAGGTGCGATAACCCGTCTTGCGGATGCGTTCGGTCGGATAGCCCACGCGTTCGATTGCGCTTGCGACAGCGCGGTCCTTCGCCGCCACGGCATCCAGATGTTCGCGTATCGTTGCTGTCGTCAGCCCCATGGCTATGGCTTGCCTTCCCGCGCCGGTTTGAATAGCAGCGCCTCGCATACGGCCCGCGCAGTGGCCAAGGCAATACAGGACACGCTTTCGATGCCCAAGCTGATCGTTACTACCCGTGCAGGCGACACTTCCGAGATCGAGGTTGAGGGCGGCCTGACAGTAATGGAAGCTATCCGGGACAACGGGTTCGATGAACTTCTGGCGCTGTGCGGGGGCTGTTGTTCCTGCGCGACATGCCATGTCCATGTCGATCCGGAATTCACCGGAAAGCTGCCCGAAATCAGCGAGGACGAGGACGACCTGCTCGAAAGCAGCGACCACCGGGTCGATACGTCGCGCCTCTCCTGCCAGATTCCTTTCACTGGCGATCTGGACGGGCTGAAGGTTACTATTGCCCCTGAAGATTGATGTTGATTGCGCGGATGGCGGTGCGTGACTACTTCCGCAACCATGACACAAGTCCCCGTTCGTGAGCAGACCCTCGACCTGATCGGCAATACCCCTCTCGTCCGCCTTGTCGGACCGAGCGAGGAAGCCGGATGCGACATCTACGGCAAGTGCGAGTTCGCCAATCCCGGTGCCTCGGTAAAGGATCGGGCTGCGCTCTACATCGTCCGTGACGCCGAAGCGCGTGGTGAACTGAAGCCCGGTGGCTGCGTGGTCGAAGGTACCGCTGGAAATACCGGCATCGGCATCGCCTTGGTCGCCAATGCGCTCGGCTACCGCACCATCATCGTGATGCCCGATAACCAGTCGAGCGAGAAGGTGCAGACCCTCCGGGCGCTGGGCGCGGAACTGGTTACCGTGCCGCCGACTAAATATGCCGATCCCAATCATTTCCAGCATGTCTCACGTCGCTTGGCGGAAGAGACCGAGGGCGCGATCTGGGCGGGACAGTTCGACAACACGGCCAACCGGAAGGCGCATATCGAGGGTACGGCAAAGGAAATCTGGGAGCAGATGGATGGCCGGATCGACGGTTTCACATGCTCAGCAGGTACGGGCGGCACAATCGCCGGCGTCGGCATGGGACTTAAGGAATTCGACGAGAATGTCATCATCGCACTGACCGACCCGCACGGTGCAGCGCTCTTCAACTATTATGCCAACGGAGAACTAAAGGCCGAGGGCTCCTCCGTCGCCGAAGGGATCGGGCAGGGTCGCATCACCGGCAATCTCGAAGGCGCGCCGATCGATACGCAGTTTCGCATTTCGGACGAGGACGGCATTGAGTGGGTTGCTCGCCTGCTGCGCGAAGAAGGTCTCTGTCTGGGCCTGTCGAGCGGCATCAATGTGGCCGGCGCCGTTGCGCTGGGCAAGCATTTGAAGGCGGAAGGTCGCGAGAACGCGCGCGTCGTCACAATTCTCTGCGACACCGGCTTCCGCTACCTCTCGACGCTATACAACGCGGAATGGCTGCGTTCGAAGGGCCTGCCTGTTTTCGACTGGCTGGCCGAGAGCGATTGACGGGAACATAGGAAATGCCCAGAATTCCCGGCATGCCGCGCAGTTTTGACCTGACTCGGAGTGCGCCCCGCGTGGGCGAGCCTTCCGATGTGCCGCTCGGCGGTACGCGTTCGCAGTCCGTGCATCGTCTGCAGATCGGAATTGGGGGCGTGGTTCTCATGGTACTCCTCGTGGGCCTTGCCAGCCTGATCCAGGATCGCACCCGCGAAGTGGACGCAGCGGCAGTGCCGGCTGCAGCGCCAACCACCGAGCCCAGCGAAGCGGTCAAGCAGAACGATCCGCTTGTAGAGGCAGGCGTGGTTCCCGACCTGCCCGAAGGCCCGGCACCCGTGACGACCCAGTCTCCCGCAATTGTTCCCGAACAGGGCGCGCAGAATGAGCCGGCGACTCAGCAATAAGGCACTGATCGCGGCTTCGCTTGCGCTGTTGGCGGCCTGCAATGGCGGCTCGACGCAGGAGCAATCGTCGCCGACCGACGGGAAACCAAGTCCGACCGCGAAGCTCGGCCTCTTCTCGACCCTTCCCATCTATTGGGGTGAGAGCGGAGATATTGGTTCCGTCCTGCAGGGCAATGTAGAACAGGGGTGGGTTCGTGGGGCGCTAGAAGAGAAAGGCGAGCTCGTCCCGCTCGATGCCCTGGAAGAGGACTCGCTCGATGGGCTGAAGCGCGTCGTGCTCGCCCAACCGCGTCCGCTCGCGCCGTCGGAGAATGTCGCCTTCGACACCTGGCTGCGCGAGGGAGGGAGGGCATTGATATTTGCCGATCCGATGTTGACCCAGCACAGCGACTTTCCCTTGGGTGATCCGCGCCGCCCGCATGACATGGTCGTGATCTCGCCGATCCTGCACCACTGGGGGCTCGATTTGCTGTTCGACGAAGAACAGTCTGCCGGGGTCCGCATGGCAACCGAAGGCGGGATTGAACTTCCCGTAGATCGTGCCGGTAGGTTCGGGGCGCGCGAAGGGGCCGCCGATGCGAAGTGCTCGGTATCTTCGGGCGGACTGGTTGCAGACTGCCGAGTGGGCGAGGGACGCGCCCTGCTCGTAGCCGATGCCGCGGTGCTCGACGACCACCTCGAAGAACCTGCGCGAAACGCGGCCCTGGGCGCATTTCTGGATCGCGCTTTCGCGGACTGAGCACGCCTGCGGGAATTCGCGGGACTCGGGCGGGGATATCGCGGGAGAAGCCCGGATCAATTCAAGCCATTCCGGCGATTCCCTAGTCTTTTCTGTACCCTATGGTGACGAATCATTAAGGATATCAACAATTTCTCAAAGTCTTTTTAATATTTAAAACAGCATGTTACATGCTTATCCCGTAAAATCCCGTAATTTTCCCTTCCATCCCCGCGTCACCCGCGATAAATCATCCAGACATCGGACATGCCATTGTCTTTGCGCGAGCCGCTTCGGTGTCTCGCGCCGCGAAAGCGCCTGCTTTTGCGGTGGGGGAAGGCGTGACCGGTGAGGAGGATGTCGAACGCCAGTTGGGGACAGGGCAGTGCAATTTGGAGGGTACAGCGGACAAGCCTATTCGCCTGCGGGCGATAAGGGCCGTTTCGTGCTTCCGCCGCTCTTCCGCAAGGCAGTAAAAGAAAGCTCCGACGGCCGCGTGTTGTGCCTCATGAAGCATCCAACATGGAATTGCCTCGTTGGCTTTGGCCTCAGCCGCAGGGAAGAGCTCGACAAGCAGCTCGGTCACCTGCTCGGCCTTGTCCCGCTCGCGGGC
>CAYPGL010000145.1:0-5182 GCA_964410035.1 uncultured Qipengyuania sp.
CCGAGATCACCAAGCCGTCGAAAAAATCCGGTCTGAAAGACCCCGAAGTCCCGCACGGAACCAACATGGCAACAGTTACTGTTCGCGAGGCGCTTCGCGATGCTATGGCCGAGGAAATGCGCCGCGATGAGCGGGTCTTCGTGATGGGTGAGGAAGTCGCCCAGTATCAGGGTGCCTACAAGGTGACGCAAGGTCTGCTCGACGAGTTCGGCCCTAAGCGCGTGATCGATACACCGATTACCGAATATGGCTTTGCCGGCATCGGAACAGGCGCGGCCATGGGCGGCCTGCGCCCGATCGTGGAGTTCATGACCTTCAACTTCGCGATGCAGGCGATCGATCACATCATCAACTCCGCAGCCAAAACAAATTACATGTCCGGCGGCCAGATGCGCTGCCCGGTCGTATTCCGCGGCCCCAACGCCGCGGCGAGCCGCGTAGGCGCACAGCACAGTCAGAACTACGGTCCTTGGTACGCCAGCGTCCCCGGACTGATCGTGATTGCGCCTTATGATGCCTCTGACGCGAAAGGCCTGTTGAAGGCAGCGATTCGCTGCGAGGACCCGGTGGTCTTCCTCGAGAACGAGTTAGTCTACGGTCGCAGCTTCGAATTGCCCGAAATGGACGACCACGTCCTTCCGATCGGCAAGGCACGGATCGTACGGGAAGGTTCGGATGTGACGATCGTGGCTTATTCCATTGCTGTCGGCCTAGCATTGGATGCAGCCGAGGAACTGGCAGGCGAGGGCATCGAGGCCGAAGTGATCGACCTGCGTACGCTACGCCCGCTCGACAAGGAAACTGTTCTCGAGAGCCTCAAGAAGACCAATCGCCTGGTCATGGCCGAGGAAGGCTGGCCGACTTGCTCAATCGCATCGGAAATCGTCGCAATCTGCATGGAGGAGGGCTTCGATCATCTAGATGCACCGGTCACCCGTGTGTGCGACGAAGACGTGCCGCTCCCATACGCGGCAAACCTCGAAAAGCTCGCGCTGATCGATACGCCAAAAATCGTCAAGGCGGCAAAAAAGGTTTGCTACCGGGATTGACGCAATGGGCCCCCTGTCTTCGAATGGGCGGAAGGCTGTTAATTGAACTGCGGGTTTATTTACTCGTCAATCACGAAGATTGGCCGCGAGAATGACATTTGCGTACTGGTGAAATCGAAGAACGGCATCACGTTAGGGGGTGTATAGGTGATAGTCAGGTTTTTTTCGAAGGTCCCATGCACCCGGGGGGAAGCCACTGGTACGATCGTCACAGCAACGCTGTCGTTGAGCAGATAGGGCGATGACTGAGCGATAGCCACCGCCTTTGTCTGAATCGCGCTATCTGAGATCGTGTTTTCTTTCATATACTCAATCACGGCGTAACGCGCCGTGTCGGAAGCCACGCCCCGTAGTGAATTATACGCCTGCATGCTGATCCCTATCTGGATGGCTCCGAAGAAGAGACCGAGGACCACTGGCGCCAAGAGTGCGAATTCGATTATCGTAGTTCCCCGCTCGTCGAAGCGAAAACTAGAGTAGTGATGCTGCTTTTTCACGATATTTGCACTCTTCGGGTGAGATCGTAATTCACCGTGTCCCCCACTCCAAAATCGGTCCAGAGCGGAGAATACCAATCTGCAATCTCAATTTCGATGAATTCGGATATGACCGCGCCAGTAGGACAAGTTGACAGGTCGACCACGAGCGATGCATCCGAATTGCAGCGATACTTCCTCGTCAAAGTAACCTTGTCGTCGGGAAGGCCGGTAGAAGTCTCGATTATCTCCTCAAGCTTGTCGATATCGCTCTGATCCTCGGGCAGACTGGCGAGCACGATGGAGCCCGCTTCTGCCACGGCAATCTGCAACTCGTTATTACGAGAGACCAGCCGGCTGACCTCGAAGCCTCCTAGACAAAGCATGACGAGTACTGGAAGAACGATCGCGGTCTCTATGACCATCGAGCCGTTCCGATCCTGACCGAACGTCCTGAGATTGTCGAAAATGTGAATCACAGAACCAGCCTCACGCGAGTACCGCCTTCACCCACGACGACATCGTGGGTTTTCCCGGCCGGACAAAGCGTCTGAAGGTCAGCCGTGCCGCTGATTTGGAGCGTGCGAGTGGCAACCATGAGGCATTCGGCGCTCGCGCTCATTGTCCCGGCCATAACCAAGTCACCATTGGGCATGTAAATGACCCCGTTCAGATCAAAGTTTGCATTGCCAGTGATCTTGTTACCCGTGGTAGCCGGGGAATCGGGATCTTGGAAAATGAGCATATTTTCCATGCGATCAGCAACTTCCGCATCGACCGGCAAAGCAACGAGCTGTTCTTTGGTCATGGGAGTGAGATAAACTCCGCCGCCCCCATTTATATCGACCGTCGCTCCGTTTTTCAGGACGAACATTACGCCTGTCCCTGTGATCGCCACCCCGCCGTTTATCTTGAGGACACCGCCATCAATTACATAGACGCCACTCGCCATATTTCTGTCGCAGGCAATATCGAAAGTTTGATAGGTTCCTGGCTGGAGATCAACGGAAACCGAATTGTCGATTAAATTGGCGTACGAAAAGCTTGAAATTGTTGTCACTTCGATGAAAATCTTGTCAGGTCCGCTTCCAGCAATTTGTGTCAGGTTGCCGACCACCGGTTCATGGGTACTACTCACCGGCATTGACATAAATTCTTTTCCGACTGCGGTCGGGAATGTTTCCGAATATCCGTTGCGAAACCCATCGCCAGTGTAATTAATATTGCCCGCATCTTTCGCGGCGCTCTTATTATTCCCTCGATAGTACTTAAAGCTTACTTCGTCAGTTTGGGTTTCGTCCGCGATCCAGGCCGCGTCAGCCGAACCGCAGTCTGGAAGCGTTCGGGGCGTATCATTGGTAGGAGGCGTGAGACTTTCCCACGGATCCACCATATTCGCGTAATTCTCCACGACCTCGGCATTTTCAAAGGCACCCATACCATCATCAATTGTTCCGCCCGCGATGACCCAATTGATGTTCTGAGCACCACCACTACCATTGGTTACGATGGCGTCCTCGGCATTTGACCGCGCTCCCACGCCGCAGGCCGCGTCGACTGTCGGTCCGCCATTGAACCACATGGTGCGGGTGGAGGCCGGGTCAAGTGAGTATAGGCAGGCGGTGAATTGCTGGGTCGTTTCCCAGATTGCCTGTGCTTCAACCGCGATCGTCATCCCATCTCCCATTACCAATTCGGTAAAGGGAAGTGAGGCGGATACGGTCGCATCCACGATAACACTACTGTCGGCGGTGCCATCCCACGCGCCCAGATTAACGTTGTGAGTTAAGAGGTAATCCTTCGTCACAGAAAGATTGACGTAAAATTCCTGCCGAGCGCGAGTCGCGTACTCAGTGCCGGCATCCCCGTTTCCGCGTGCCCATGCGCCCGCAAGGGCGCTCTGGTCTACAGCGTACTGCGCTTCGCGTTTCCAAGTGTAATATTGCGCCATATCGACGCCTAGCCCTGCGGTGCCGAACAAGACCGGCGCACCCATTGCGACGAGCATAAGAGCATTTCCGCTCGTGTCGACTTTCAGTCGGCGCATGAATTCGGCTAAGCTCATAATCTGCATCCACCTCGAACGGTTCGACTCGAACGTGCCTTATAAGAATCCCATTACTTATTTTTCATGCACCGGAGTTGGTTAATACCTCGTATAGGCTGCCGATCTGCTCGGGCTGACTTGACAAGTTCGATCGAGTTACAGACGCGGCGGCTATGATCGAAAGCCACGATATCAAATTGCCCGACTGGGCACCCATCGTGCTCGCGTCGGCAAATAACAGGCTCCGGCCCATCCTCACATCCGCCCTGCTTTTGGATTCGAAGCTAGCCCGCCTTGCCCTCTCTGGAGACGAACCGGCACTCGCGCAGTTAAAGCTCGCTTGGTGGCGCGATGAGCTTCAGATGGAACGATGTAGTTCTATGGTCTTGCCACCGGATCCGCTTTTGGCCTCTCTTCTGAGGACCTGGACGACATCCAAGGCCAGCTTGGTCGCGTTGGTGGACGGATGGGAGGAGTTGGTGGGCAGTCCGCCTTGGGAGCCTTCCGCCGTCAATGCATTTGCAAGCGGCCGAGCAGCGCTTTTCGAAGGTCTGACAAGTCTTCTCGGTTGTACGGATTACCTCCCTGCCGCAGCCGCACATGGAGAAATGTGGGCAAGAGCCGATTTCATGCATTTTAGTTCGAAGGGTTCAGAACGAATCCCAATACTGCCTAGCTTGCCGAGGGAATTGCGACCTCTTGCGATAATAGGAAAGTTGTCCGCCCGGGCAATTAAACGCGGCGGACGCCCGCTGTTTGGAGATCGTCTCAGTCCCTTTGTGGCGCTAAGGCTCCGAATCTTCGGCACTTAAACTAGGAATGTTGAACCCGTCGACGAGAAGCGAATGCCGGTGAAAGCTTTCGTGACCGGTTCGCTAGTGACGCTGATGGTCATGGGATTAGGGCTTTTCTGTTTGCAGAGGCGGGCAGAAGTGGAAGCGGCTGCGCCGCCACCCGTTCCACATGCGCTAGCTGGAGAAGATTCCGATCCTGACGCACTTCCGATCACAAACCCTGGTGAATTGCAGGGGCCACCTCCGCCGGAGGCCAGTGAGCTGACGAAGGAACAACGCCGCTTTTTCCGCTATTATCGCGATCGCGACTGGCGCAGCCCCAGGGCGAGATGCTTTCCTCCCGAAGCGATGGCTTCAAAAAGCTCAATAAGGATGGCAACCATCTTCTTACTTTCGAGGAATGGACTGTCACCGCCGCCGAGAAATTTGAAGGCGCGGATGCAGACGGTGACCGGGAACTTTCGCCCAGCGGGTTAACCACGACCAAACCAAAACCGTCGAAACCCTGACGCTGCGCCTGCTGATCAGGCCGGGACCGCTTCCAACGTTACCAGCCATTCACCGAAGTCTGCTTTTGCCCTTCCGGTGTAGGCTTCCTTGCGTTGCTTCTTGTTCACGTTATGCAAAGGTGGAAATAAGCCGAAATTAACATTCATTGGCTGGAACGTATCCGCCTCTGCATCTCCGGTAATGTGTGAAAGCAGCGCGCCGAAAGCGGATGTTCGCGGTGGAGGAGTCCATTTGCAGCCCATCAATTCGCTGGCTGCCATCATGCCAGCCATCAAACCTACAGCCGAACTCTCGACATAGCCCTCG
>CAYPGL010000146.1:0-1972 GCA_964410035.1 uncultured Qipengyuania sp.
TTGCCGACGCCAAGCGCGCGATCGACTTTGCAGAGGTAGTGGTCTTGCTGCTCGACGCTACCAAGGGTCTCGAGCATCAAGACCTCAAGATTGCATCGCAGGTCCTCGAGGAAGGCCGCGCCCTTATGGTCGCGATCAACAAATGGGATATCGCCGAGAACGCATCTTACCTGTTCAACGGTATCCGCGAGGCGTTGAACGAAGGGCTGTCGCAGGTGCGTGGCGTGCCGCTTTTTGCCGTATCGGCAAAGACCGGCAAGGGTCTCGATACCATGCTGTCTGCCGCTTTTGAGATACGCGAGGCGTGGAGCCGTCGCGTCCCGACGGCAGCACTAAATCGCTGGTTCGACGATGCGCTGGCTGCCAATCCGCCCCCTGCACCGGGCGGCCGTAGGATCAAGCTGCGCTACATCACGCAGGCGAGCACACGCCCGCCCCGTTTCGTGGTCTTCGGCACGAGGCTCGACGATTTGCCCAAGAGTTACGAACGCTACCTCATCAACGGTATCCGGGCGAAGCTCGGCTTCGAGGCCGTACCCGTGCGTGTGGTCCTGAAAAGTCCGAAGAATCCCTACAATGCCAACCGGGGTGGTGGAGGTAATTACAGTCGCGGATCCGATCGTGCCTGAACTGCTTGCCATCCTGCCAGGTCTGGAACTGATCGAACGCACCAGTTCCACCCTGCGCGTCCAGAACGTGGTTCAATTGAGCCTAGCGCCGGCTTTCCTGCTCGCAGGGATTGGTGCGGTAATGAATGTCATGACCAACCGCCTGCTTTGGGTCGCTAACAAGATCGAGCGGATATTGGCTGCAGATGCGAAGGGTGAGGCGGGCGATCAGTTGGTGGAGCTCCCCGCGCTCGAGTCGCGACGAGTTCTAGCCCAGCGTGCCGTGATGTTCAGCACCGCGGCCGCCTTGACGATCAGCGTCGTAATTCTTCTCTTGTTCGTCAGCGCCTTCGTGACGACACCGCTTGGCACACTCGTGGCAGTAACATGGGTAATAACAATGGGCCTGCTGATGGCAGGACTCGCCTTTTTCCTGCTCGAAACGCGAACCGCAGCACGGCGTAATCTGGAGCGGATGAAGGAGCGTCGGTTCGGACCAGACGACGATTCGTCGCGAAATTAACGCGTGATTCCGGTGGGCTGACCTTCTGTCGGGGCCACATGTCGCTGATTATGCGGCATTCATAATTGCCCGCTCAGTCTCTTCCCTCCATAATAGGAGAGGTGCAATGCCGCGCATCGAGATTGCCTTGTGTTCGCGCTATGACGAAACGGGTCAGACTATCAAAATAGGAGCGCTGGACGTGCCGACAGCGCTGACCATCACCGACATAAACGTATCCGCCGGAGACGCCGAATTGTGGCAGGACGGCAAGCGAATTGGCAGACTCACCAAACATGCGGCAGGGCACGGGACCTTCTGGGAACTGAGCCCAAACTAGCCCTCTTCGCCCTCGCCCGCCGGTTTCGAATTGAGCTGGACGTAGTTCTGCAGCCCCATGCGAGCAATCATGTCGAACTGCGTTTCGAGGAAATCGACATGCTCTTCCTCGCTTTCGAGAATTCTCTCGAAGATTTCGCGTGTGGTATAGTCCCGCACTTCTTCACAATGGGCAATCGCATCCTTCAGCAGAGGGATGGCTTCCATCTCAACCGCCAGATCGGCTTTCAGGATTTCCTCCACCGTCTCGCCGACCTTGAGCTTGTGGATCGCTTGGAAGTTCGGAAGACCGCCAAGAAACAGGATGCGCTCCGCCAAGACGTCGGCATGTTTCATCTCGTCGATGGATTCATGTCGCTCGTATTCGGCGAGCTTCGTTACACCCCAATCGGCGAGGACGCGGTAATGCAGCCAATACTGGTTGATAGCGGTCAGCTCATTCGTGAGCGCCTTGTTGAGGAATTCAATGACCTTCGTATCGCCCTTCATGGCTTATCGCTCCGCTGAATTTCGAGTTGCGGCC
>CAYPGL010000146.1:1982-5178 GCA_964410035.1 uncultured Qipengyuania sp.
AAGTGCGGCGCAAAGAAAAAATGGCGGAATTCCGCCATTGAGAGCGAAAGTCAGTAGCGAAAGCTAGGCCGCGACAGAGGTTGGTTTGAAGGCCATTTCCCGCTCTTCGAGGAGAATTGCATCGGCTTCATTGAGGCAGGAACCGCAAGCCGGTTGCTTACCAAGAGAGGCGTAGCAAGCTTCTGCATCGCCCGGACAACGGCGTGCAACATGGCGCAGGTCGCTTTCCCGAATTGCGTTGCAGATGCAGACATACATGGCGTTGCGCGATCCTTTGCGATTGATTCGCAAGAGCGTATGTAATGCGAGTTAGTCGCAATAGCAAGCCGTCATTGCCTGAGTGCAAAGACTTTGCCGTAGGTCAAACAACGCCACAGCCATTCGAGCGGGCCATATCGGAATCGCACCAGCCAAGGCTGGGACCACGTTAACATCGCTATCCACGCTGAGAATACGACTAAATAGAGTTCACTGCGGCCTAACTGGCCGAAAAGATCGAAACCCCAATTGCCAAATACCATCAGCATGACAAGAGACGTGCCAATGTAGTTGGTGAACGCAGCCCTCCCGGCAGCCGAAACGCGGTCCCCAATCCAGTTTCCTGCACGCGGTGCGTAGAGCGCCAAAAGCGCGGCGAGGCCAAGTGTCATCAACAACCGCGGAAAATGAGACCAGCCAAGGAAGGCAGCCAGCACACCATAATAGGTGAATCCTCCTTCCATCGTCCTCAAGGCGATAATGGTTGTCAGTACACCGCCCCCACCCAATCCCACCCAGCCCCACAAGCGCTGGTTTCGCGGATCCCATTCCCCGCTGAAGAGACCAATGCGGTACAGCGCCATGCCGATCAGCATCAGCGGTAGTGTTTCGAACGCGAGGAGCCAGACATTGACCAGCGGATCCGCGCCGTGTTGCTCGACCGTATGTGATACGAACTCGAGGTAGGTTCCTTCTTGACGGACCGCAGTCTCGGCTCTGCCGTCAGCCAAATCCGCCTCCGCCGCTTCGATGAACTCGCTTCTGACCTGACTCATTGCCGCACTGTCGGGCTCCGGTCCGTCGGCGGTCACTTGCATGAAGATCATGCTGATCGCGAAGAAGATACCTCCCGCGATGTACCCGAGAATGCCGAGGACTAACTGGTTTCGCGCGCTCAGATTGATGAAGAGCAGCACAGCCATCAGGCCGCTGGCGGCGTAGGCAAAGAGGATGTCTCCCCGCCAGATCAGATAAAAATGGATCAAGCCGAACATGCCCAGCCACAGCAGGCGTTTTACCTGCATCCATCGGGTCGCACCTTTTGCCCAGGCCTTTTCCATGAACAGGTATAGACCCGCGCCAAACAGGATCGTGAACAAGCCGCGCATCTTGCCATCGACCAGCACCAGTTGAGCCACCCACATCCAGTCCTCGGCGTCAGAATGACCGGTAGTGAAAGCTTCGGGATACATGTAGGCAGTGAAAGGCTGGCCCATCGAAAAGATGTTGGCCGCCAGAATGCCCATGACAGCGATGCCGCGAATGAAGTCGAGGCTGGCGATTCGCTCGCCTCGGACCGAAACCGGCTGCGGCCGGTCCGGGGTCGTTTCTTCGGGAATCATACGTGCGGTCATCTTGCCACCCCTGAAGAGCAAAGCCTTTTGTGCATTTCAACTTTGGGCCCAGTGCATGCCGGCGGAGGGCTGAAGCAAGGGCAATCTCTACCTGCTCTCAAATGCCATGCACCTCGGAGCTCAAATGTTTCAGGGTATTAACCCTAAATTAGGGGTAGTCTGCGATCCCCCTGTTTCGAGACCGCCGCAAACTAGCGGCACAGGGAATTGATACAGGCGCTACAGGGGGACCTAGCCTTGCGTGTACTGGCTTTGGCATCACAGAAGGGCGGATCGGGTAAGACCACGCTTTCGGGACATCTCGCCGTTCAGGCCCAGCGAGCGGGCGCAGGCCCGGTCGTCCTGATCGACATTGATCCGCAGGGGTCGCTCGCCGACTGGTGGAACGAGCGTGAGGCGGAACTTCCCGCTTTCGCTCAGACCACCGTCGCACGGCTCGCCGCCGATCTTGCGATCTTGCGTCAGCAGGGCTTCAAGCTTGCGGTTATCGACACCCCGCCCGCGATCACCATGGCGATCCAGTCGGTCATTTCCGTCGCAGAACTCATCGTCGTTCCGACCCGTCCAAGCCCGCACGACTTGCGCGCCGTGGGCGCCACGGTCGACCTGTGCGAACGGGCAGGAAAGTCGCTGATATTCGTGGTCAACGCTGCAACGCCGAAAGCCAAGATCACGTCGGAAGCTGCAGTCGCACTTTCCCAGCATGGCACGGTCGCGCCGATCACGCTTCACCACCGCACCGATTTCGCCGCATCGATGATCGACGGCCGCACGGTCATGGAAGTCGATCCCGAAAGCCGTTCGGCTGCGGAGGTCACTGCCCTGTGGAAGTACATTTCCGACCGGCTCGAAAAGCAGTTTCGACGCACCGTCTTTGCAGCGCCCGGCCAGCAGGCCGCGCAGCAGCCAGGTGCCTATCGCCCCGCCGGTGGCTTCGGCCGTCGGGTCGCCCAGTAAGAGCAACAAGGTAAGGCGGAGACCAGCCGGATGTCGGACGCCAATTTCGCTTCTCTTTCCTCAACCCTCCTTGCACGCAAGGGCGGGGCAAAGCCTGCCATGCGTCCGCAATCGGCCGCTCTCGGACCGGTTGATGGCGCCTCGGCTGCCGCAAACCTCGAAGATCTGGGCTGGAACGACATGGGCGAGGATGCCCCTGCCCCCCAGCCGCAGCATGACAGCACCTCTACCCTTGGGGGCGGCCCCCGGTCATTGGCCGAATCAGGCCTGATCAAAAAGCCTGCGCTTCCTCCGCTGGACGAACGTGACGAACTCGAGACCGAGGAGAGTGAAAGCTCGACGCGCGTGGTATCGATCAACCCGCTGCAAACCAAGGAAAGCAGCGACGGCCACAACGAAGTTCGCGAATCGCTCGATCGCATTGCCAACAAACTGGAAGGCAAAAGGGTTTTCGAGGCCGATAACGAAGACGAAGAAGAGTATTCCGACGATGCGAATGAGGCCGCTTCGGAACTAGTTCTTCCAAAAGCCAACAAGCCTGCGCCGGGCCGCTCCAAACTGGTCGCCAAGGGCAAACGCGCAGCCTTCACGCTGCGCCTCGATCCGGAGCGTCACCTCATGCTGCG
>CAYPGL010000147.1:0-360 GCA_964410035.1 uncultured Qipengyuania sp.
ATTGGCCGGTTGCTCGATCATGGTTCTGGAAGCGCTGTCTCGTGACTGGTGATAGCCGAAGCTGGAAGTGCGACCGTAAATTGACTAAGCGGAGCCGCCGCGCAAGGTAGCGGCCGATTTCATCCGCAACTAGTCCTTGTTGCATCCGTGCAATGCGAAGGGGTCCGCATGCCGCCTGTCGTTATAAATATTCTCGGGATCTTGGCGATTCTCGCCATCGCTTTCCTGCTGTCTACCGGCAAGAGGCGCATCAAGCTGCGCGTCGTCGGTGCTGCCTTCGCACTTCAGGCGCTGATGGCATTGCTTGTGTTGCGCACACCGTGGGGAGTGGAAGCGATTCAGGCGATGTCGAACGGCGTG
>CAYPGL010000147.1:370-5120 GCA_964410035.1 uncultured Qipengyuania sp.
GCCATCGGGTCCCTGATTGAGGACCTTGATCCGTCGAACGGCGTGATCGCGCTTTTGAACTATTCGAAGGTCGGCATCGAATCGGTGTTCGGTCCCATGGAAGCAAATCCCTTCGCCAACACCTTCGTGATCGCAGCCTTGCCGGTCATCATCTTCTTCGCAGCGCTGGTCTCGATCCTCTATCACTGGGGGATCATGCAGCGGCTGGTGCGTTGGGTCGGCGGGGCGATCGGTTGGATCACCGGCATCAGCAAGGTCGAGGCGCTGGGCAGCGCGGCGAATATCTTCGTCGGCCAGTCGGAAAGCCCGCTCGTCGTGCGTCCCTATCTCGCGGCGCTTACTCCGAGCCGGCTCTTCACGCTCATGGCGGTAGGCATGGCGGGCGTCGCAGGCACGATCCTTGCCGCCTATGCCAGCTTCATCGGCGAAGACGCCGTGCCATTTCTCCTTGCCGCGGCCTTCATGTCAGCGCCGGGGGGCATTCTGATGGCCAAGATCATAATGCCCGACGACGAGAGCCTGCTTGCACGCGATGCAGCCGAACTCTCTGGGGTCGATCCCGAAGACGAGATCGTCCTGCCTAAGTCACGCATCAGTGCGGAAGGACCGGCGGCCATCACCGAAAGCGGGAAGCCGCACGAAGTGGCCGTCGCCGAGACATTCGAAGAAGGCCACAGGCCGGCCAATGTGATCGAGGCAGCCGCGCAGGGCGCGCAGACGGGCGTCAAGCTCGCCGTGGCGGTGGGTGCGATGGTGCTAACCTTCGTCGCGCTGGTCGCGCTTGCCAACGGTATCCTCGGCGGGATTGGCGGGGTGTTCGGCTACCCGGACCTCACCTTCCAGCTGATCCTCGGCTGGCTGTTCGCGCCCGTGATGTTCCTGATCGGTATTCCATGGGAGCAGGCAGGGGCTGCTGGCGGGCTGTTCGGCACCAAGATCGTTCTCAACGAATTCGTGGCGTTCATCGAACTCGGCGGAATGGAGGCCGGTGTACTCACTGATCGCAGCCGTGCCATCATTACATTCGCGCTATGCGGCTTTGCCAATTTCAGCTCGATCGCGATCCAGATGGCGGTGACCGGGGGGCTTGCACCTAATCAGCGCCCCGTTATTGCGAAGCTTGGCCTACGTGCGCTGGCGGCGGGTTCGCTTGCAAACTTGATGAGCGCCGCGTTAGCCGGCATTTTCCTGCCTTACTGAGTTGAAAACACATGTCTGACATTGCCAGCGTTTCGATTGCCCGCCCGCTCGAAGAAGTCGCCGAAGAAATCGGCCGGAGCTTCGAGGAATACGGCTTCGCGGTGATCCGCGACCATGGCATTCCGCAAGACCTGATCGACCGAGCCGAGGCTATGTCGAAGGAATTCTTCGCGCTGCCCGAAGATGTGAAGAAGACCTATCACATTCCCGGCGGAGGCGGTGCCCGCGGATATACGCCCTTCGGAACGGAGAAGGCGAAAGACGCGAACGTCCATGACCTGAAGGAATTCTGGCACGTGGGGCGTGAACTGCCCGCAGGCCATCCGCTTGCCGAGTATATGGCCGACAATCTCTGGCCGGAGGAGGTCGAGGGGTTCCGGGATACCTTCACCCGTCTTTACGCCGCCTTCGAAGATGCCGGAGCCCGCGTGCTCGAGGCGATCGCTATTCACCTCGGTCTGCCGCGCGAGTTTTTCGCACCCACGGTCGAGGACGGAAATTCGGTAATGCGTCTCCTGCGCTATCCCCCGCTCGAGGGTAAAGAAGCCGAGGGAGCGATCCGCGCTGCCGCTCATGGCGACATCAATACGATCACGCTGCTGCTGGGTGCGGAGGAGGCGGGGCTGGAACTGCTCACTGCCGAAGGAGAGTGGCTGGCCATAGATCCGCCCGCAGGAGCCCTGGTGGTCAACATCGGCGACATGCTTGATCGGCTCACCAATGGGAAGCTGCGCTCGACTACCCACCGTGTGGTCAATCCTCGCGGCGAAGCGGCATACCGGGCGCGCTATTCGATGCCGTTCTTCCTGCACTTCCGGCCGGACTACGTGATCGAAACTCTGCCCTCTTGTATCGATCCGGAGAACCCGTCCGATCATCCCGCGCCAATTTCGAGTCACGACTATCTGTTGCAGCGCCTGCGTGAGATCAATCTCGCCTGATGCACGGCCTGTCGGCAGCGGCGGGCAAACTTTTTGGATCCTGTGTGCTTTTTGCAACAGCGGTAAAGCGCTGAACTTTCGTGATTTTTCTGGCATGTGTGGAGGTGCGTCCACATAACTGTCGCGGCTGTCTTGACTCTGTCACAAAACGATAGCTTTGCCGAAACATCGCCAGCCTAGCGGGGCGGCGCATCTCCAGTGCTACGTATTTTTCAATCCGAAGAGACGAAGGGGTCTTCTCTGATGAAGTTCAAATATCTTTTGGCCACCTCTGTGGTTGGTCTTTCTGCAGTCGCGGCTACGCCAGCTTTCGCCCAGTCCACCGGTTCGGTCGACTTCGAAGAAGACGATGAAGTAATCATTGTCACCGGAGCCCGTTTCGACGGGGTTGGCGGCGTCGAAATTCCCGATACGTCGAAGGCGAAGCAGGTTCTCAATGAAGAGATCATCCGTCGCCAGCGCCCCGGACAGACGGTCAACGACATCATCAACCTGGTTCCGGGCGTCAACTTCCAGAACAATGACCCCTGGGGCTCGTCGGGCGGTGGTTTCACCATCCGTGGCTTCGGTGCCGACCGCGTTTCGCAGACGCTCGACGGCTTGCCGCTGAACGACTCGGGCAATTACGCCCTTTACACCAACCAGCAGGTTGATCCGGAAGTGCTCGAAGAGGTCAGCGTGAACCTCGGCACCACCGACGTCGACAGCCCGACCGCTTCGGCGACCGGCGGCACTATCAACATCCGCACCCGCGAGCCGGGCGACGCACCGGGCATCACCGCCACGATGACCTATGGCGACGTACTCGCCGAAGGAGCCGAAGACACCCTCTACGTTCGCGGTTTCGGCATGATCGATACCGGGGACTTTACCGGCATGGGCACCAAGGCCTTCCTGTCGGCCAGCTACACTACCTACGGGGTTCCCTACAACCCGTATGGCCGCATCAACAAGACCCAGTTCAACGGCCGTATCTGGCAGGACATCGGCACGAATGGCGACTTCGTATCGGTCGCAGGTCACTGGAACGTGAACCGCAACAATTTTGCTGGATCTGAGTCGCTCGGTGATTTGCTTGGCTACTACGAAGGCGATTTCAGCAAGGAAGACCGCTTCAGTGTTTACGAAGGGGCAGGTGAATATCCCTGCTCCGTCGATCCGCGCGTTCTGGCTGTTCAGGCCGGCGGCGTAGGCAGCCCCGGTGAAGGCCTCGATTACAGCGATCGTGAGCCCAGCTGTGGTGCGGCATTTTATCGCCGCTACAATCCGTCGGATACCGGTAACGTTCGCGGTTCGTCGCTTTTCTCTCTCACCGATAACCTGACCTTCACGTTCGATCCGAGCTACCAGTACGTTAAGGCGAACGGCGGCGGCCCGGACGATCTGCGTGAATCGTTCTTCAACGTCGGAGGCACGGACTACACCGGTGCGTTCAACGGTGGTTATTTCTTCGGTCGCGACCTTAATGGTGATGGTGATCTCGATGACGAGATCGCAGGCAACGATCCGAGTCAGACTCAGACCGACCGCTATGGCGTAGTTGCAAACCTGATCTACGACATCAATCCCGATCACCGTGTTCGTCTTGCCTACACCTGGGACCGGGCGCGTCACCGTCAGACGGGCCAGATCACCTATATGCTGGGCAACGGTGAAATCAGCGATCCGTTCGCGATCGACAACCCTCTGCTCGACGTTAACGGCAATGAGGTGAACAAGCGTGACCGCCTTTCGTTCGCGATCCTTCACCAGATTTCGGGTGAGTACCGCGGCGAGTTTGGCGATCTGACCGCAATCCTTGGTCTTCGCGCGCCATTCTTCACGCGTGAACTGAACCAGAATTGCTACACCACTTCCGAAAACGGCTTCGTAGACTGCCCGAACCCGGGCTTCGACGTGACCGCTTACGAAGAATCAAACCCCGATCACGTTGGACCGCTGTCGAGAGAATACAACTACGACGAACTGCTTCCGAACGTCGGATTGATCTATGATTTCGGTGGCAGCGGTTTCTCGGTATTCGGAAACTACGCCAAGGGCCTGTCGGTCCCGGGCACCGATCCGCTGTACGATTCACTGTATATTCCTGACGACGAGCGTGCGCGCCCGGTTCCGGAAACTACCGATAGCTTCGACCTCGGCCTGCGTTACACCATGGGCCGCATAGAAGCTCAGGTCGGCACCTACTTCACCCGTTACAAGAACCGTCTGGCTTCGGCGTTCGATCCGACGGCGAACAATGGTGAAGGCGCGACCGTTTTCCGTAACCTTGGTGAAGTCGACAAATACGGTGTCGATGGTTCGATCGCCTGGCGTCCGACCAGCAACTCGCTGCTGTATGTCTTTGGTTCGTACAACGACTCCGAAATCAAGGATGACGTTCTGACTGAAGACGGCTTCATCGCTACTGCAGGAAACGCCGAATCCGGTTCTCCGCGGTTCTCCTTTGGCGGTCGCGGGCAGGTTTCGTTCGGGAACTTTGATCTCGGCGCCCAGGTCAAGCGCACCGGCTCGCGGTTCATCAACGACCTGAACACCGACAAGGCTCCGGCATACACGCTCGTCGATCTCGACGCCCGCGTACTGCTCGGCGAATTCCCGACCGGTGG
>CAYPGL010000148.1:0-152 GCA_964410035.1 uncultured Qipengyuania sp.
TGTCAGGCGAAGTGGTCGAGGTGAACGAAAGCCTCGATGACGATCCGGCTTTGGTGAACTCCTCACCTGAAGAAGACGGCTGGTTCTTCAAGATGACCGTCTCCGACAAGTCCGAGCTCGAAGGCCTGATGGACGACAAGGCTTACAAGAGC
>CAYPGL010000148.1:162-5112 GCA_964410035.1 uncultured Qipengyuania sp.
TGGCGATATCGTCTTCGTGGAATTGCCCGACGTCGGCGCCATGGTCGAGAAAGGCAAGGACGCCGCCGTGGTCGAAAGCGTCAAGGCGGCAAGCGATGTCTACGCGCCCTTGTCAGGCGAAGTGGTCGAGGTGAACGAAAACCTCGATGACGATCCGGCCTTGGTCAACTCCTCGCCCGAAGAAGACGGCTGGTTCTTCAAGATGAACGTTTCCGACAAGTCAGAGCTCGAAGGCCTGATGGACGACAAGGCTTACAAGAGCTTCTGCGACGGGCTGTAACTTCGTCATCCCGGCGCAAGCTGGGATCGCTGTCCGCATGGTCGGACTTTGCTGCACCAGATCCCAGCTTCCGCTGGCATGACGGGATTTTGAAATGCGTTACCTTCCCCTGACTGATGCCGACCGTTCGGCGATGCTTGAGAAAATCGGTGCGCCCGATGTGGACGCCCTATTCGTCGATGTGCCGGCGGAAGCCCGGCTCGACGGTCCGATCCATGGCCTGCCGATGCACGCCAGCGAAATGGCAGTCGAGAAGCATATGCGGCGGCTGTCGAAGAAGAACCTTGCGGCCGCTGATGCCGCCTTCTTCCTCGGTGCGGGCGCTTACAAGCATCACGTCCCGGCCAGCGTCGATCACATCATCCAGCGCGGCGAGTTCCTGACTGCATACACACCCTACCAGCCCGAAATCGCGCAGGGCACGCTGCAGATGCTGTTCGAATTCCAGACGCAGGTCGCGCATCTCTATGGCTGTGCGGTGGCTAATGCGAGCATGTACGATGGCTCGACCGCTTGCTGGGAAGCGGTGGCGATGGCCAGCCGCATTGCGCGCGGCAAGAAGCGCAAGGTCGTGCTCTCTGGCGCGCTGCATCCGCATTATGCGGAGGTCGTCAAGACCATGGCGAAGTTCACCGACGACAAGATCGCGCATGCCAAGCTCGCCATGCAGGCAGCGCCCGATAATGACGGCCTGATCGCGCGTATCGATGAGCACACCGCCTCGGTCGTGGTGCAATATCCGGACATTCTCGGTCGCGTCACCGATCTTGCCCCTATCGCGGAGGCCGCGCACGCCAAGGGCGCGTTGCTGATCGTCGTCAACACCGAGCCGGTGGCTCTGGGCGCGCTGAAATCACCCGGCGAGATGGGCGCAGATATTGTTGTGGGCGAGGGCCAGTCGATCGGCGTCGGCCTCCAGTTCGGCGGTCCTTATCTCGGTCTCTTCGCTGTGCGCGACCCCAAGCATGTCCGCATGATGCCGGGCCGGTTGTGCGGCGAAACGCAGGATGCTGAGGGCAAGCGCGGCTATGTGCTGACGCTTTCGACCCGCGAGCAACATATTCGCCGTGAGAAGGCGACTAGCAACATCTGTACCAATTCGGGCCTTTGTGCGCTGGCATTCAGTGTCCACATGACGCTGCTGGGCGAAGCGGGGCTGCGCCGGTTGGCCATGGAGAACCATCGGCTAGCCTGCATCGCCGCCGACCGGCTGACCAAGGTGCCGGGCATCTCGGTGATCAACGAAAGCTTTTTCAACGAATTCACCATTAGCCTCGGCACCGATGCGCGCGCCGTGGTGCGCCAGCTGGCTAAGCAGGATGTGCTTGCAGGTGTCTCACTCGGCCGGTTGTTCCCCGAACACGCCGACCTCGCTGATGGACTGATCGTCGCGGTCACCGAAACCACGACCGAGGAGGACATTGAAACCCTCGCCTCGGCTCTTGAGGAGGTGCTGGCATGAGCGCGCCTAACGCATCCGGCTGGAAGCCCGGCACCCCCGTGCAGGATCACAACGCCATGGCCGGGCCCGATACCGTCACCGGCAACCGCGCACTGATGCTGGAAGAGCCGCTGATCTTCGAGATCGGCACGACCGAGACTACCGGCGTCGACCTGCCCGAACCGACCTCCGGCTGGAACCGTCTCGGCGGGCTCGACCGTAGCGAGAAAATCGGTCTGCCCGGTCTCTCCGAACCTGAAACGATCCGCCATTACACGCGCCTTTCGCGTCAGAACTACGCGATCGACCTCGGTCTCTTCCCGCTTGGTTCTTGTACGATGAAGCACAATCCACGGCTGAACGAGAAGGTCGCGCGCATGCCGGGATTCGCCGATGTGCATCCGCTGCAGCCGGTCGACACGGTTCGCGGCGCACTTGAGGTCGTGAACGAACTGGCCCACTGGCTGATCGAACTGACCGGCATGCACGGCGTCGCCATGAGCCCCAAGGCGGGCGCGCATGGCGAGCTGTGCGGAATCCTCTGCATCCGCGCCGCGCTGGAAGCCCGCGGCGATGCCCGCGAGGTTATCCTCGTCCCTGAAAGTGCGCATGGCACCAACCCCGCGACTGCGGCCTTTGCCGGTTACCGGGTAGAGGACATTCCCGCCAATGCCGATGGACGGGTCGATCTGGAAGCGCTCAAGGCACGCCTAGGCCCGGACGTGGCCGGCGTGATGATCACCAACCCGAACACCTGCGGATTGTTCGAACGCGACATGAAGGCGATTTCTGACGCGGTCCATGAAGCGGGCGGCTTCGTCTATTGCGACGGGGCCAATTTCAACGCCATCGTCGGCAAGGTGCGCCCGGGCGACCTCGGCATCGATGCGATGCACATCAACCTCCACAAGACCTTCTCTACTCCGCACGGCGGCGGCGGTCCGGGTTCGGGGCCGGTGGTGCTGTCAGAAGCGCTTTCGCCTTACGGCCCGCTGCCCTTCACGGCGCGGACGAAGGACGGCGTGATCCACCTCGTCGAGGAAGAGAACGCGGCCGAATTCGAGCATACAAAGACTTTCGGCCGCATGACCGCCTTCCACGGGCAGATGGGCATGTTCACCCGCGCGCTGGCCTATATCCTCAGCCACGGTGCGGACGGTCTCAGACAGGTGGCGGAGGATGCGGTGCTCAACGCCAACTACATCCTGCGCAGCCTCGAAGATGTGCTCGATGCGCCCTTCGGCCACAGCGGTCCCTGCATGCACGAGGCGCTGTTCGGAGATAAGGGATTTGCCGAGGATATCTCGACGCTTGACCTCGCCAAGGCGCTGATCGACGAAGGCTACCATCCGATGACCATGTATTTCCCGCTGGTGGTCCATGGCGCAATGCTGGTCGAGCCGACCGAGACCGAGAGTAAGGCGGCGCTGGACCAGTTCATCGGTGCGCTGCGCAGCGTGGCAGAGCGGGCGAAGGCGGGCGACGAAAGCCTCAAGACCGCACCGCATTACGCCCCGCGTCGCCGCCTCGACGAGACGCTGGCGGCGCGCAAGCCGATCCTCGCTTGGGAAGAACCCACCGCTCCCGGCGGCGAGCCGAGCATGAGCGAGCAGGGCGGCAGGTAGACGCGGGCCCGCGGCCATGAAGATCGTCTTCAGCCGCAAAGGTTTCGACAGCGCTTCGGGGGGCGGACCCTCGCCGATCAAGGGCGGACGGCCGCTGAGCCTGCCGATTCCGGCTGGCGCGGCCTCGCGTACAAGCTATCGCGATCTGGGGCTTGGGGACCATGCTGCGGCGGCCAGTCGCGGGAGGCTTGGCCCGGACGACCTCTGCCACCATGATCCAATGTTCCGCGATGGTGGGACGTGCATCTTCGGGCAGGTCGGCGCGGCTCAGACCCACCTTGCCAATCGCGGTGTGGGGAAGGGCGATATTTTCCTCTTTTTCGGTCTGTTCCGGGAGGAGGAGAGCGGCGAGCCGCACCACCGGATCTTCGGGTGGATGGAGGTCGCCGAAACGGTTCGCCTCGCGCGCGGTGTGCCCGGCTGGCTGGCCGAAGCGAACCACCCGCACGCGCTGGAAATGCATGGGCCCAACGACTGCATCTATATCGGACCGGGCGGCACGGCTGCGCGGGCGAGTGAGGACTTGCGGCTGACAGTTCCGGGCGGGCCGCCCTCCCTGTGGAAGCGGCCCGACTGGCTGAAGCACGGCGGCCTGTCCTATCATGACCGTCCCGAACGCTGGCTTGGCAACGGGCGGCTGAAGAGCGTCGCGCGCGGCCAAGAATTCGTGGCAGATGTGGGCAGGCGTCAGGCCCCGCGCGAATGGCTCGCGCGGGTGATCGACGAACTCAGAGCGTCTTGATGACAGCCGAAAAGTCGAGCCCGCCGCTTTCCTCGGCGAACTCCTCGTAAATCTCGGCGGCATGCTTGCCCAGCGGGGTGACTGCCCCGACATTCTCTGCAGCCTGCATGGCGAGACGTAGATCCTTGCGCATCAGCGCGGCAGCGAAGCCGCCCTTGTATTCATTGTCCGCCGGGCTTTGCTTGCCGACCCCGGGCAACGGTGTATAATCATTGAGCGGCCAGCAATAACCCGTCGACTGGCTTGAAATCTCGTAGAACTTCTGCGGATCGAGGCCAAGCTTGTCGGCCATTTTCAGCGCCTCGCCCGTGCCGATCATTGTGACGGCAAGCAGCATGTTGTTGCAGATCTTGGCGGTCTGGCCGGCCCCGGCATCGCCAGCATGGATAACCGCCTTGCCCATGGGGTCGAGAACTTCCCGGGCGCGCTTGAAAGCTTTTTCGGTTCCGCCGACCATGAAGGTCAAGGTGCCGCCATTCGCTGCTGCGATCCCGCCCGAAACGGGGGCGTCGACCATATCGTATCCGGCGGTCTCGGCGTTTGAGATCACTTCCTTGGCGGTAGCAACGTCAATTGTCGAACAGTCGAGCAGGACAGCATCTGCAGGGGCATGGCCGATCACGCTTTCTTCATAGACCGACTTCACGATTGCGCCATTGGGCAGCATCGTCACCACTGCATCTACGCCTTGGCATGCCGCACCTGCATCGTCGAACGTTGTGCACCCGTGTTCAGCGGCAGAATGAAGCGCTTCATCAGCAAGGTCGAAGGCGTTCACCTCGTGCCCCGCCTTGACGAGGTTTGCGGCCATTCCGCCGCCCATGTTTCCGAGGCCGATGAAGGCGATTTTCATTTTTCTCTC
>CAYPGL010000149.1:0-2414 GCA_964410035.1 uncultured Qipengyuania sp.
GTCGACGACGCCAAGGGCGACGTCCAGCGCGGGCTCGAGGTGATCGAATATTGCGCGGGCCTGCCGCAATTCTCGAAGGGCGAATACACCCAAGGGGCGGGCACCGGGATCGACGTCTATTCGATGCGCCAGCCGCTCGGCATCGGCGCGGGCATCACCCCGTTCAACTTCCCCGCGATGATCCCGATGTGGATGTTCGGCATGGCGATCGCGGCGGGCAATGCCTTCATCTTGAAGCCTTCCGAGCGCGATCCGAGCGTCCCGGTGCGCCTTGCAGAGCTGTTCGTCGAAGCCGGCGCGCCCGAAGGGCTGCTGCAGGTGGTCCATGGCGACAAGGAAATGGTCGACGCGATCCTCGACCACGAGGACATTGCGGGCGTCAGCTTCGTCGGTTCTTCCGACATCGCGCACTACGTCTACAAGCGCGGCGTTGCTGCCGGGAAACGCGTGCAGGCGATGGGCGGTGCGAAGAACCACGGCATCGTCATGCCCGACGCCGATCTCGACCAGGTGGTGAACGATCTTGCCGGTGCCGCCTTCGGCTCGGCGGGCGAACGCTGCATGGCGCTTCCGGTCGTCGTCCCGGTGGGCGAGGACACCGCCGAGCGCCTCCGGGAAAAGCTGATCCCCGCGATCAACGCGCTGCGCGTCGGCGTATCGAACGATCCCGACGCGCATTACGGCCCGGTAGTCACGCCCGAGCACAAGGCGCGGATCGAGCAGTGGATCGACACCGCCGAAAAGGAAGGCGCCGAAGTTGTGGTCGACGGGCGCGGTTTCTCGCTCCAGGGCCACGAGGACGGCTTCTTCGTCGGCCCGACGCTGCTCGACCGCGTCACCACCGACATGGAAAGCTACAAGGAAGAGATCTTCGGTCCCGTCCTCCAGATCGTGCGCGCGAAGGATTTCGAGCACGCGGTCAAGCTGCCGAGCGACCACCAGTACGGCAATGGCGTCGCGATCTTCACCCGCAACGGCCACGCCGCGCGCGAATTCGCGCAGCGGGTCAATGTCGGCATGGTCGGCATCAACGTGCCGATCCCGGTGCCGGTGAGCTACCACACCTTCGGCGGCTGGAAGCGCTCGGCCTTCGGCGACACCAACCAGTACGGCACCGAGGGTTTCAAGTTCTGGACCAAGGTCAAGACCGTGACCCAGCGCTGGCCCGATGGCGGCGGCGACGGTTCGAACGCTTTCGTCATCCCGACGATGGGTTGATACGGGGATAGGATCGGCAGGCGGCGCGTTGGAGCATCAATGGGAGACATATCCATGATCGCCTTCAAGCCCGCCGCCTGCGCCGCCCTTGCCGCCCTGCTGCTTGCGGGTTGCAGCGAAGCGTCCGACACATCCGAAGACGAAACGTCGATACTGGTCGAACCCGATGGCGGGATCGGCGACGGCGCGCCGCCGCTTGACGAGGTGCAAGCGCAGGGGCGATCGGGCATGCCCCCGGCGCTGCGCGGCGAGTGGCGTGAGGACGATCTCGGCCGCGCGCCGACGATGGAGGATTGCGACCAGACCTCCGACACCAACCGCAATTTCGGCAAGGTGATGACCGTCTCGGCGAATGGCTTCAGCCTGTTCGAGCAGGGCGGCACGATCGTCGAGCTGCACGATCGCAGCGAGTCGAAGATCGTGGCGACCTTCGACACCAGCTATGCAGACGAGATCGCTACCGAGAGGCTGGAATTCGCGCTTCAGCCCGACGGATCCTTGACCGTCGATCGCGGTGACGATGCCGGAATCCCGTCGATGAAAAGATTTCGCCCCTGTCCGGAGATGCCATGATGAAAACACCAGCCCTGTTCGCCGCCGCGCTCGCGCTCGCAATTTCGGGATGCGACGCCGCACCTGACACGCCGGTCGACGGCGATATCCCTGCGGCCGACAACGCTGTCGACTCGGCCCCGCCCGCAGACGAAGCAGGGAGTGCCGGCAGCGCCGACGCGCTCCGCGCGATCCCCGCACGCTTCCTCGGCGCGTGGGACTATGTCGAAGGCAACTGCGACCCGGCCTCGGACCTGCGGATGGAGATCGGCCAGCGTCGGATCGTGTTCTACGAATCGGTCGGCGACGTCACCGGTATCCGCGCAGAGGGTGAAGATGCGATCGTCGTCGACATGAACATGTCGGGCGAGGGCGAGACCTGGACCCAGTCGACAAAGCTCACGCTAGAGGATGGCGGTGACCGCCTGGTTCCCTCTGAAGCCGGTGACGATGGCGGCTACGAACCGATGCCGCGCAAGAGGTGTGCGGCATGAAGGCGCTGCTAGCCTTGCCGCTGTTCGCCCTCGCGGCCTGCGCGACGACGCAGGCCGGCGACGAGCCGATCGAAGTCGCGCCGCAGGGCGAATGCGACGCCGCGCCCGTCCAGTCGCTGGTCGGCCAGCGCACCAGCGTCGAACTCGGTG
>CAYPGL010000149.1:2424-5087 GCA_964410035.1 uncultured Qipengyuania sp.
TCCGGGCGGACAGCGGCGCCGATGCCTTCCGCTGGATCCCGCCGCGCAGCGCGGTGACGCAGGACTATCGCCCCGACCGCGTCAACGTGGTCTATGACGACGATTACGTCATCGAACGGATCTATTGCGGGTGATCGGGGGAGGAGGACAGGAACGCCGCCGGGCGCACTCCGCCTCGCCTTACGAGGCGCAATTCGGATTCTGCCGCGCGCTCAGGGTCGATGATCGCATCCTCGTCTCGGGCACCGGGCCGATCGAGCCCGACGGTAGCACCACGCCGGGCGATGCGGGCGCACAGGCGACGCGCTGCTTCGCCATCGCCGTCGCCGCGATCGAGGATCTGGGCGGGACGGCCGCCGATGTCGTCCGCACGCGGATGTACGTGACCGATCTTGCCGACCAGGACCTAGTCGGCGCGGCTCATGCGCGCGCCTTCGGCGATCACCCTCCGGCCGCCACGATGGTGGGCACGCCCGCGCTCGTGCGCGATGATTGGAAGGTGGAAATCGAGGTCGAAGCCGTTATTGGGACCCCATGACTGGACAATTCGCACTCACCGACGACCAGCTCGCCATCCAGGAGATGGCGCGCAAGTTCACCGCCGACAACATCACCCCGCATGCGGGCGAATGGGACGAGACCCATCACTTCCCCAAGGAGGTGATCCAGCAGGCCGGCGAGCTCGGCTTCGGCGCGATCTACGTCTCGGAAGAAAGCGGCGGGATCGCGCTCGGCCGGCTCGAGGCGGCGCTGATCATGGAAGCGATGGCCTATGGCTGCCCCGCGACCAGCGCGTACATCTCGATCCACAACATGGCGGCGTGGATGATCGACCGCTTCGGCGGCGACGCGGTGAAGGCCAAGTTCCTGCCCGAGCTGGTGACGATGGAGAAGATCGCCAGCTACGCGCTGACCGAGCCGGGCAGCGGTTCGGACGCCGCCGCGCTCAAGACCAGCGCGGTCAAGGACGGCGATCACTACGTCCTCAACGGCACCAAGCAGTTCATCTCGGGCAGCGGCTACAACGACGTCTATGTCGTGATGGCGCGCACCGGCGACCACAAGTCGAAGGGCATTTCGTGCTTCGTGGTCGAGAAGGGCACCGAGGGCCTTTCGCACGGCGCGCCCGAGAAGAAGCTCGGCTGGAACGCCAGCCCGACCGCGCAGCTGATCTTCGAGGATTGCCGCGTGCCGGCCGAAAACCTCGTCGGCGCCGAAGGCGACGGGTTCCGCTTCGCGATGGCGGGTCTCGACGGCGGGCGGCTCAATATCGGTGCCTGTTCGCTTGGGGGCGCGCAGCGCTGCCTCGACGAGGCGGTCGCCTACACCAAGGACCGCCAGCAATTCGGCCAGCCGATCGCCGATTTCCAGAACACGCAGTTCATGCTCGCCGACATGGCGACCGAATTGGAGGCGGCGCGCGCGCTGCTCTATCTCGCCGCCGCCAAGGTGACAGAGAACGCGCCCGACAAGACGCGCTTCTCCGCCATGGCCAAGCGGCTCGCGACCGATAGCGGCAGCAACGTAGTGAACAACGCGCTCCAGCTGTTCGGCGGATATGGCTACCTCAAGGATTACCCGATCGAACGCTTCTGGCGCGACCTGCGCGTGCATTCGATCCTCGAAGGCACCAACCAGGTCATGCGAATGATCGTCGGAAGGGACATGCTGCGCCAGTGACCGAACAAGCAAATACCGAACAAGCCGAAGACGTCCTCACCCACACGCATGATCGTGTCGGGCATCTCTCGCTCAACCGCCCCAAGGCACTGCATGCGCTGACACTCGACATGTGCCACGCGATGAGCGCGGCGTTGAGCGAATGGGCGGCGCAGGATGCGGTCGAGGCGGTGATCGTCGACCATGCCGAAGGGCGCGGCTTCTGCGCCGGCGGCGACATCGCCTTCCTGCGCAATTCGGCGCTGCACGACGGCGGCGAGAGCGGGCGCAAGTTCTTCCACGACGAGTACCAGCTCAACCACCAGCTCTTCACCTACGACAAGCCCGTGGTCGCCTTCATGGACGGAATCACGATGGGCGGCGGCGTCGGCATCTCGCAGCCCGCCAAGTACCGCGTAGCGACCGAACACACCCGCTTCGCGATGCCCGAAAGCGGGATCGGCCTGTTCCCCGATGTCGGCGGCGGCTGGTACCTCTCGCGCCTCGGCGGTCGGATGGGCCAGTTCCTCGCGCTCACCGGTGCAAGGCTCGATGGCGCGGACTGCCTGTGGGTCGGGATTGCCACGCACTACCTGCCGAGCGAGAAACTCGCCGAGGCCAAGGCGCGCATCATCGAGCATCCCGACCGCATCGGCGGAATCCTCTCGGACCTCTCCGAAACCCCGCCCAAGGCGAAGATCGAGGAGCAGGCTGAGCGCGTCGCCTGGCATTTCAAGTCCGACTCGCTCGAAGAAATCATGGCGAGCCTGGAAACCGACGACAGCGAATGGGCGGCGAAGGAACTCGCCACGCTGCGGACCAAGAGCCCGCAGACGTGCAAGGTCGCGTTGCGCCAGCTCGCCGAGGCGGCCGAGTTCGACGATTTCGCCGACAACATGCGCAACGAATACCGCATAGCGAGCCGCGTGATCACGCGCCCCGACTTTGCCGAAGGGGTACGGGCAGTGATCGTCGACAAGTCGAACGATCCCAAGTGGGATCCG
>CAYPGL010000150.1:0-5078 GCA_964410035.1 uncultured Qipengyuania sp.
ATAATACGCAAAGAGGGGCCAATGTCCGAAAAAGCGTCACAAGCGGTCAAAGAGTCTTTTCTCTTTGCCGCCCTCAGCCAACCAGCGCGGCGTGCAAATCCTTCCGGATAGCTTTCAGCTTCGTTAGCACATCACTAGTAACAGCATTACCCGACGCATCCGGAACCTGCTCTACTGCCTGTTTGTCGGGCGCGCCGCGTAAGGCGGCTTTCGCGCCCTTGAGCGTATAACCTTCGCGGTTCACCAGCTGGTGGATGCGTTCGACCAGCGCCACGTCTTCAATGCGATAATAGCGGCGCCCGCCGCTGCGCTTCAGCGGTTTGAGCTGAGGGAACTGCTGTTCCCAGTACCGCAGGACATGCGCCTTGATACCGGTCGCCTTGGCGATCTCGCCAATGGTGCGGAGCGCACCGCTTTCCTTGTGATCGTCGAACTCGGCCATGGAGGCGACGCTAACAGTTTCAGAAACTGTTGGCGATACGCTCTTTCAAAAGCTGGCTGGCACGGAAGGTCATCACGCGGCGCGGCGTAATCGGCACTTCGATCCCGGTCTTAGGGTTGCGTCCGATGCGTTCCTTCTTGTCCCGAAGTACGAAACTCCCGAAACCGGAAATCTTGACGTTTTCACCCCGGGCAAGCGCATCGCACATTCTGGCGAGAATCTCTTCCACCAGATCGAGCGATTCCGCGCGGCTAAGCCCCATCTTGCGATTGATCGTCTCGGCTAAATCTGCGCGGGTCAATGTACCCACGGAACGCATCATATCCATTATCCTTCCCCTCAGTGGCGACCCTGAGTGGAGTGCGACTTGATCAAAGTAACCTTGGATATTTAACAGCTTGCTACGAGTCGCACAATGGAGCGACAATATAAATTTATCAAAAATTATAATCGGGCCAGCGTCGCACCCCAGGTGAACCCGCCGCCCATCGCTTCGAACATCACCATATCACCAGATTTGATGCGTCCATCCTTGCGGGCCACGTCGAATGCCAGCGGCACCGAGGCGGCCGAGGTATTTGCATGTTGGTCGACCGTCACCACGATTTTGTCCGCCGAAAGGCCGAGCTTGCGGGCCGTTGCATCGAGGATACGTGCATTGGCCTGGTGAGGGACGACCCAATCGATCTCCTGCGCGGTGATCCCGGCATCGCCGAGCACTTCATTGAGCACATCGGCCAGGTTCACGACGGCATGGCGAAAGACCTCGCGGCCTTTCATGCGCAATTTGCCGACTTCGCCCGTGGTAGATGGACCCCCGTCGACATAGAGAAGCTCCTTGTGTTCGCCGTCGGCATGCAGACGGGTGGCGAGAATGCCGGGGCCGTCTTCGGTCACATCCTGCGCTTCGAGGACCACGGCGCCCGCCCCGTCACCGAAGAGCACGCAGGTCGTGCGGTCTTCCCAGTCGAGGATCCGGCTGAACGTTTCCGCGCCGATCACCAATGCCTTCGTTGCCATGCCGGTGCGGAGCAGGGAATCGGCAGTCCCGAGCGCGTAGAGGAAGCCGGAGCACACGGCCTGCACGTCGAACGCCACGCCGCCGCGACAGCCCAGCGCTTGCTGCACCTGAGTAGCGGCGGCCGGGAATGTATGGTCCGGCGTTGCCGTGGCGAGGATGATCAGCCCGATTTCGCTGGCATCGACGCCGGCATCATCGAGCGCCTTGCGGGCCGCATCGGTAGCGAGCGTGGACGTCGTTTCGCCCTCGCCCGCGATATAGCGTTGCCGGATGCCGGTTCGCTCGACGATCCATTCGTCCGTCGTATCGACGCGGGCTTCTAGGTCGGCGTTGGTTACGCAATTCTTGGGGAGCGCGCTGCCGCTGCCTGTGATGACCGAGCGGATCATTTCGCGCCCAGGCTCGTCGTGTCGATCGCGCTGAGATCCTTCGCGATACGGTTGGTGATATCATCTTCCAACAGGCGTGCCGCCACTTCGACAGCATTCGCCACGCCCTTCGCATTGGCGCTGCCGTGGCTTTTCACCACAACACCATTGAGGCCGAGGAAGACCGCGCCATTGTGGTTGTTGGGATCGAGATGATGCTTCAGCAGTTCGGTCGCGGGGCGCGAGACCAGAAAGCCGATCTTGGACCGCAACGAAGAAGAGAACGCACTGCGGAGGAGGTCGGTTACGAAGCGCGCCGCGCCTTCTATCGCCTTCAGAGCGATATTGCCCGAAAAGCCGTCACAGACCACCACATCGCATTCGCCGCGGTTGATCTTGTCCGCTTCAACATACCCTTCGAAGTCCATTGCAAGACCGTCGGCAGCGCGCAGCCGATCTGCAGCAGTCTGGATATCTTCGGTGCCCTTGGTTTCTTCGGTGCCGATATTGAGCAGACGCACGCGCGGACGTTCGCGACCGGTTACGATACGGGAATAGGCTGCCCCCATGATCGCAAACTGGACAAGGTTGTGCGGATCGCATTCGCGGTTCGCGCCGAGATCGAGCATGATGACATCGTCATCTGTGAGTGTCGGCAAAAGGGCGGCAAGAGCAGGCCGGTCGAGCCCCGGCATGGTGCGCAGCGCGAGCTTGCTCATCGCCATCAACGCGCCGGTATTCCCAGCTGACACGGCGGCACCAGCCTCGCCCCGCTTCACCGCATCGACCGTAAGGCCCATGCTGGTGGTCTTGGCACGGCGAAGCGCTCTGGATGGCTTCTCGTCACCCCCGACCACATCCTCACAATGGAGAATCTCGCTCGCGCCGGACATGCCGGGGTGATCTGCAAGCGCAGCCCTGATCTGCGCTTCGTCGCCGACCAGCAGGAACTTGAATCGATCGTGACGCCTGCGCGCAAGCGCGGCGCCCTCGATCATCACGCGAACGCCTTCATCACCGCCCATCGCGTCAATGGCGATACGCGGCAAACTCATAACGGTCTCCGAATCAAGCTAGAGGCTTAAAGACCCTCGGGAGCGATAACTTCGCGCCCGTTGTAATAGCCACAATGCGGGCAGAGGTTGTGCGGACGCTTCAGCTCGCCGCAGTTCGAGCACTCGTGATGAGCTTCGACCTTGAGCGAATCATGCGAACGACGGTTGCCGCGGCGGTGGGGCGATACTTTTCTCTTGGGGACGGCCATCTCGGCACCTGTTCCTCAAACAATTTCAGTCAATTTCGGTGGCCGCCCTAGGGGAAGGTCCGGCAACGCACAAGAGCGCGGTGGCGACGTACTTCCCGACCGTGACGGTGAAGGCGCGCGCTATAGCGATTTCTGCGGAGTATGCAAGCGGAGCGGAGGATAATCGTAGCAGGCCGATTGCTGGCCCGAACCGGAGGCTCTAGCCATTGCAGCATGGGCTCGCAAAGGGGAGAATTTCAATGGGTATCGTCCTTCCGGTCACGCTGACCGCCGCCGCGGCTGCCGCGATCATCAACCTCTGGCTGTCGATCCGCGTCGGACAGATGCGCGTAAAACACAAGGTTTCCATCGGAGACGATGCGGGTGGCCCGCTTACCGCGCGAATGCGGGCGCAGCTCAATTTTGTCGAGAATACCGCCTTCGTACTGGTGCTGATCGCGGCCATCGAGCTTTCCGGCCATGGTGATCGCTGGCTCGCATGGGTGGCAGCCATCTACATGTTGGGACGCGTGGCGCACGGATTCGGAATGGACGGCGGAACGCTGGGTAAGGGCCGTTCCATCGGAGTGCTCGTTACCATGGCGACTCAGCTCGGCCTCGCCATCGTGGCGGTGCTGGTTACGCTCGGATTGTTGTAATCAGCGCTAGGCCAGCGCCGCGTCGCTGACGAATGCGTTGGTCTTGCGCTCCTGCCCGAAGGTGCTGGTGGGGCCGTGGCCGGGAATGAAGGTCACATCGTCGCCTAGCGGCCAAAGCTTCTTGGTTATCGCATCGATGAGATCCTGATGGTTTCCCATCGGGAAATCGGTGCGCCCGATGCTGCCTTGGAAGAGGACGTCGCCCACCACTGCGAACTTGCTTGGCCGGTGGAAAAAGACCACGTGGCCTGGCGTGTGGCCAGGGCAGTGGATCACCTCGAGAGTTAGGTCGCCTACCGTCACCGTGTCGCCATCCTTGAGCCAGCGATCGGGTTCGAAAACCTGCGAATTCATGCCGTAGCGCGCGCCGTCTTCATCGAGACGGCTGATCCAGAACCGGTCCGCCTCATGCGGGCCTTCGATCGGCAGATCCAGTTCCTTGGCCAGCACGCCCGCTTCACCGCAATGGTCCATATGACCGTGGGTGATGAGGATCTTCTCGAGTTCCACACCGCTTTTTGCGACGGCCGCCTTGAGCTTGTCGAGATCGCCCCCAGGATCGATCAATGCGCCCCGGTTGGTGGACGTACACCAGATCAGTGAACAGTTCTGCTGAAGGGGTGTTACCGGCACGATACCGGCTTTCATCGGAGGGGGAGCGGACGTTTGGGTCATGCCGGCCTATTTGAGATACACGCCGGCTTGTCGCAAGAGCGCATTCTGAGAGATCTTCGATAGGCCCGCGATCCCTTACCTTAGATTGAAATCGACCACCCGGCCGTCAGCGCGGAAAACGCACGTGAATTCGTCTCGATTACGATCGCGACTGTCGATCCGACCATAAACATAGACATAGTCCCGGTCCCGCTGATCGACCCTTTCGATGCTGACCCGTCCGTAGCGAGATCCTTCGCGCCCGCAGGCGTTTGCTGCGGCGCGTTCAAAGTCGCTACCGGCATTGTAACCGTAATCATCGCCGCCGAGGATATCGCCCAGAAGGCCGCCATTGCTGCCGTAGGTGGCGCAGCCACCGAGAAGGACAGTGCCGGCGAGGGCGATGGGAATGAGGGTCTTGCGCATCGTTGTTCTCCATGTCTGGCCCCGCCGCACCGTCCTCACGCGGGGTCTCAGGGGACATACGGACCCGGCAAGCGATTGTTCCATATGGTAGAACTTCTTGCCCATAGGCCGCACCTGTAGCCTTCCAACCGATGCCGGTATCAGCGAGATGGAACACCACCTCATGCCCAGCCCCCGGCTGGTGGTACAATGCAAACTGCCACTGGCCGCTGCGTAATCAGTAGCCCGCGGCTAGGTCCATTTGCGGCTCCAACGGCTCGCCCTT